>CAMAUG010000137.1 GCA_945861255.1 Candidatus Sulfopaludibacter sp. SbA3 | reverse complement strand
CGGTCTTGGAGGTACGCTCGCACGGCAGGTTGAGATCGTAAGCGATCATCTCGAAAAATTGCTGCGAATTGATACGCGAATTGAACAGGAAGGCGAACTCGATGTATTGCGACTCCAACCAATCCCGCAGGCATTCGAGCATGGTGGTCTTGCCCGTGCCCACTTCCCCGGTCAGGACGATGAATCCCTTGCGTGCCTGGACGCCGTAAATCAGATTGGCCAAAGCCTCTTCGTGCTGCTGGCTCCGGTAGAAAAACGCCGGATCCGGACTGAGGCTGAAGGGACTTTCCGAGAATCCGAAAAACGCGTTGTACATTGTTATGTCGCGGTTATATCGCCGTTATGTCGCGTGCCGGCGGTGCGCGGTAAGGCCGCTAACACACTCTCTTCCCTATACTTTTCGATAGTAGCACGCAAATTCTTTAGCGCAGAATTCATTTATCATGGCCGTTATGCCCGCTTATCTGATCGTCACCACCGACGTCCACGACGCCGAGGCTTACGAGCGCTACAAGGCCGCGGTTCCGGTCTTCATTCGCAAGCACGGCGGAGAATACCTGGCGCGCGGGGGCGCCGTCGAGGTCTTCGAAGGAGCGTGGAATCCTACCCGCATCGTCATCTTGCGGTTTCCATCCATGACCCGCGTCCGGGCGTTCCTCGACGATCCGGAGTATCGGCAGTGGAAGGCGCTGCGGAAGAGCGCGGCTACGTGCGAACTCGTGGGCGTGGAAGGACTGGAGTAGCAACGGCCGGCGACCGGCGCGCGCGATTCCGCCGGGCGGCTCCCGGCGCGGGATTCACCAACTTTCCAATCGACGCCTTCAGGCTTTCGAAGACCTCATCGGCGGAGCGCGTGGCGTCGATGGTTTCAAATCCGTAGGGTCCGGCCATCTGATCGAAGACGCGAACCAGGCGGGTCTGGTAGCGCACGAAGCTGTCGAACATATCGCGGCCGAAGCGCAAATCCTGGCCGCTTTCCCAGTAGTCGAACGCTCCCCGCCCCACCACCACGCGGGTGATCAGATCCTTAACTTCGGCTCGCATGTAGTAGACCGCGTGCGGCACCAGGGCGAAGCCGGCGGCGCGCTCGATCCAGGTGGCGCTTTCGCCGCGCGCGATGGCGCGCGACATGATGGAAAAAATGTATCGGTCGGTCAACACCACGAAGCCCGCCCGCAGCGCCGGGATGACTTCGTTCTCCAGGCGGTCGGCGAAATCGGTGGCGTAGTACAACGTCATGGTGATGGGGCCGAGCGTATTGCCCTCTTTGGCTTCCTTGATCCCGTCTCCGGCCAGCGCGGAGCGCGCCATGCCGGTATCCAGCACGGCGTGGCCCATTTCCTCCAGCCATGGCTTCAAGCGGCGCGCCTGCGTGCTGCGGCCCACGGCGTCAGGCCCTTCCAGCACGATCAGCTTGCCTTGCAGTTCCGCGTAATCGACGCCGGGCAGCTGAGTGCGGTAATAGGAAAGAGGCGGTCTATGCTTGTAGTCTTGCAACGTCGGCCTCCGTTCTCAGCACGCCGGTGAGCGGCGCGGAGCCGAACTCCTTCAGCACCATACGGCGCATCTGTTTTTGTTGAGCTTCAATGGATTTCGTGGCGTCGATGACATGAAAGCCCATCTCCTCGATCATGGCTTCGTATTCGGCCAGAATGCGCCCCTGGAAAATCCGGAAACTCTCCTCGATATTGCGGCTCAACTGCAGATCCATACCTGCTTCGTAGTACTTCAGAGCATTGCGCCCGCCGAGAATGCGGCCGAGCGCGATTTCCAGCGGCACTTTGAAATAAAACGCCAAATGCGGTTGCGGCGCGAAGCGGTACAGATTGCGCACCCAGGCGCGGTCCACGCCGCGCACCACGTCGCGCGCGAACGCCGTGTATGCATAACGGTCCGCGCAGACAATGGCGCCGGCTTTGAGCAGCGGCTGGATATAGCGCTCCAGCCGGTCCGCGAAATCCGTCGCGTGGATCAAGCTGAACGTCGTCGGCGTGAACATCTCTTTCTTCTTGCCGCGGCGGGTGGTATCCCGCACTAGAGGGGAAGAGTTCCATTCGCTGAACGCCACGGCGTAGCCACGCAGCCGGAGCCACTGCGAGAGCAAGGAAATTTGCGTCGACTTGCCGGAGCCGTCGATTCCCTCGACGACAATCAACCGGCCAGGCGCGCGATTTGGAAGCAACACCGGCATGAATTCTCCTATCATATCCATTGGACGCGCTGGCGTGTGTTAATAACGCGTTACAGCGAACACAGCGATTCGACTCATGTCCCGCTACGCCGCCATCGACATAGGAAGCAATTCCATCCGCCTGCTGGCGGCGGAGGTGGTATCGGGAGAGCCACCGCGCGTACTTGCTGCCGACCGGCAGGTGGTCCGGCTGGGCTCCTCCGTATTTCGAGAGGGACGGTTGAGCGGTTCAGCCATGGATGCGGCCTGCGGCGTGTTGTCGCGCATGGCGGAGGCATACCGGCGGCACGACGTGGTCGCGGTGCGGGCCGTGGGTACCGCGGCGCTGCGAGACGCCTCCAACCACACCGAATTTCGCGAGCGCGCCGCCGCCATTCTGGGCACCCCGGTGGAAGTCATCTCCGGCCTGGAGGAAGCTCGCCTGATCCATTTGGGCGTGCAGGCGCAGTGGCCGCATCCCAAACAGCGCGTGATGATCCTCGACATCGGAGGCGGCAGCGCGGAACTCATCCTCAGCCACGAGGGGCGGATGACCGAGGCGTTCTCGAAACCTCTCGGCGCGGTCCGGCTCACCGAGATGTTCCTGCACGGAGATCCGCCGGACCCGCGGGAATTGGCTCGCATGCGGAAGTATATTCAAGAGCGTTTGGCGGGCCCGGTGGAGCGTCTTGGCGCCCAGAAAGTGGACCGTCTGATCGCGACTTCTTCGACGGCGGCCGCCGCCGTTTGCGCGGTCAACAACATCCGGCGGTCCAGGCGCGATCAGGCCGACCGGATGCAGGCGACTTCCCCGCAAATACGGCAGTTGTTCGCCGACATTTCAACCATCAGTACGACCGCCAGGAACCAAATCACCGGCATCGGTCCGCGCCGCGCGGAAATCATCGTGGCCGGCGTCGCGGTGCTGAATGAGGTGTTGCAAACATTCCGCCTTCCGCGCGTCTACTACAGTTCCGCCGGCGTGCGCGAGGGCATCATAGCGGATCTCACGCATCGTAAGGTGGGCATGGAGCCGGCGCGGCTGGAAGCGGACCAGCGCCGCGCCGTGCGTGCGATCAGCAAGCGCTACGGCTTGAGCGGCCCGCACGTTCGGCACGTGGCGGAGATGGCGGCGATGTTGTTCGGCGGATTCATGAGCCTGCACCGGCTGCCTCTGGGGGCCGGACACGTGCTGGAAGCCGCCGCGTATCTTTACAACATTGGACACTTCGTCAATGAAGCCCGCCACCACCATCACTCTTTGTATCTGGTGGCGAACTCAGATATGCCCGGCTTTGACGACCGCGAGCGCTTGATGATCGCGAATCTATGCCGCTATCACCGCAAGTCTCTGCCGCAGCCTTCGCATGAATCGTTCCAGGTGCTGTCCCCGGAGGAACGGAGGATTGTGACGTTGCTGATTCCGCTGCTCCGCCTGGCCGTGGCCCTCGACCAAAGCCAGGAACAGAACGTCGCGAGAGCCGAAGTGACGTTCAGCGGGGATAGCGTGGAGATTCGGCTGCACTCCACCAAAGACGCGGATATCGAACAATGGCATGCCGGGCAGACCGCGGACGTGTTCCGGCAGATCTACGGCGCGGCGCTCACCGTCAGGGTTGCCCGATGAAGGAGAGCAAGGTCCCCCGATCGATGACGCGATTTGCCCGCACCCAGACGCTGGCGCGGCTCGAGACGCTGGCCAAGGAGTGGAAGCGAGCTTCAGTATCGCCGCACGATGAAGAAACCATCCACGACTTCCGCGTTGCGATCCGCAGGTTCGTGCAGTGCCTTAAATTGTTCCAGGCGTTTTTTCGCGCCGGCGCCATCTCAAAGATTCGCAAGCCGCTGAAGAAGTTGCTGGACCGCTGCGGCGACGTCAGAAATTATGACATCGCCCTGGAGCTTCTGCGCGAGGCAGGCTTCGAGCACGATCCGGCAGCCGCCGATCTGCGCCGCATGCGGCGGCGGCGCGAGAGAGAACTGGAACGCCGCCTGATCCGGTCCAAATCGCGGCAACGCTCCAAGGACTGGAGAGCGCAGCTCAAGACCGGCCCCGAGTCCGGAGGCGAACCGTGGGATTCCCGAGCCACGGTCTCTGAAAACGCGAGCCGCATCCTGCCCGCCATGGCGGCGGAGTTTTTCACGGCGGGCACCCGCGCGGCTCTGCCGGACGCGAGCCATGAAACCATGCACACATTCCGTTTACTGGCCAAGCGCCTGCGCTATACGCTGGAGGTTTTTTCGCCGGTATACGGCCAGGAATTGAACCGGGATCTTGCGGCGATTCGCGAGTTGCAGGACCGCTTGGGCGCGATCAACGATTGCGTCGCTTCCCGCCGCCTGATTAAACGCAATAGCAAAGCGGACCGCGCGATCCGCCTGATGGTCCCCGCGCGCGAAACCGAATTCCGCGCCTATTGGGAGCGCGAATTTTCACCGGAGTCGGCGGCCGCCTGGGATGGTTGGTTGGCATCGGCGAAACAAAAGGAGCGTGGAGTGAACATTTACATTCTCAGGCACGCGGAAGCCGAGCCGGCCAGCGCGAGACTTCGAGACGCCGATCGCGGGCTCACGCCTCAAGGCAGGCGGGCCGTGGAGCGCACACTGAAGGCTGCCCGGAGGACCAAGCTCGCGCCGGACGCGATTTTCACCAGCCCTCTGTTACGCGCCCGGCAGACCGCGGAAGCCGCAAGCTCCGTGTTGGAGTGCACGGAAGTTCGTGAGACGAAACATCTGATGCCCACGGCGCCGCCCGCGCTCCTCTGGAAGGAACTGGGCGCTCTCAAGAACGACGGCGTCGTGGTGTTGGTGGGGCATGAGCCGCAGCTCTCCCGCGTGATTGGATTTTTATTGGAATCGCCGGTCGTCGTCGATCTCAAGAAAGGAGCTCTGGTTCGCATTGAAACCCGCTCCCAACACGGGCCACCCCGGGGCGTACTGAAGTGGATGCTGACGCCGCGCCTCGCGCGCTCCTCGAATTAACTGAAATGTCACGCAATTGACACGCAGAAATCATTACAACAGTTGCAGAAACCTCTGTACAGACCGGGAGGAATGCGGGAGAATAGGAGACCTCCCTATGAAATGCGTGGTATGCCTGTCCCTTATTCGTGAAGATCGCCTCCTGGGTCAAGTGGAAACGGCGTTGACGTTACAAACGCGCGCGGAAATGTTTGAGCCACCCGACGGGCGGCACGCATTCCCGGAGGCGCATCACGAATGCCAGGAGATGCTCGTGGCGGCACGCAAACGGCAGGCGCGCATCATGTCGCGTCTTGAATTGCACCGCGCCAGCGCCCACCCGATTTCCGCCTGAGCGTCCCCGGCGCGCCCAGTCTACAGAGCGCAACGCCGCTCAAGATACGCCGTCCGCAAGAAATCGCGCCGGTACGGTGGCCGGTGGCATCCAAGCAATGTTGCCGGTTACACGGTAACGTCGCTGTTGGCAACCCCTAAGCCAGACTCTTGAGCCGAGGATTCCCGCACGGCCTGCGCCCGCGCCGAAGCCGTCTTCTTCGCAACCTTCGTGATCGGAGCGCGCTTCTTCGCCGCCTTAGCGGTTGATTTTGCCGCCGCCTTCTTCCCAGCGGTCTTCTTGCCGGCAGGCGCGGCTTTTTTCGCGGCCTTGGCGGAGGCTTCCGAACTCACAGCCTCCTTCGCCCGGCCAACCGCATCCTTCGCGAGTTGCAGCCCTTCTCGCACGTGGTGCGCTCCTGCCGCATAACGCTTCGCTAGATCCGCCAACAACGCCTCAACCTTGCTTAGCCGCTTGAGCGCCTTATTCGCTTTCATGACCACTCCTGTTCTTCCCGCTTGGCGATGGCCAGAAAGCACTTCGCTGCAACGAGGAAAGTATAACATGGCGATTGCGCGGAACATACAACAATCTACTGTTCCTGTAACATGCCCTCTGTTTCAACGTTTGTCTGTTTGGGCGAAGTGGGCGCTATCTCCCCTCGATTCTGCCCGGCCAGCGTGGACCCTCGGCGAATGCTCGGATTCCGCACGTCGCTGATTGGATCATGACGGGCTAACTAAGTGCTTACTGGAGTCATCGCCGGCAGTCGCAGCGCGCCTCGCTCGCCACGCCTGAGCGTCCCGGGCCTGCCAGCTACGGACGCTCCGCAATACGCTAAAATCGAAGGCGCCGTGCTCAGCTATTCGAAAGGCGCCGACGTCCCACTGCTGAACCGCACTACCGGCGAACAGTTGGAATGGACTGCGTCGCGATGTCCCGACGCCTTGGCGGTCGTATCGAGGCATCAAGACAAGCGATTCACTTGGGCGCAATTGCTGGACGCAGCGGACCGCGTGGCACACGGACTCGCCACATTAGGCATCCAGCCATCTGACCGCGTCGGTGTATGGGCCATGAATTGTTGGGAGTGGTTGGTGGTGCACATGGCATGCGCGCGGGCCGGTGCGATTCTGGTGACGGTGAACCCGGCATCGCGCGTGCAGGAGGTAGCCTTTATTCTGGATCGCTCGCGGATGAAAGCGATCTTCCTGCGGGAACGCGACGAGCGAACTCCGTATCTCGAACTTCTTACAGAGGTGCGCGCGCAAGGTGCGTTCGCACTGCGCCACGCGATTTGCTTTGAGTCGCCGGAGTGGGAGGACCTGCTGGCTCAAACTCCGCAACCGGCCCGCGAGCGGATCGACGCAGGCCACGTCACCAATATTCAATACACATCCGGAACCACCGGCTCGCCCAAGGGGGTGCTGTTGACGCATCACAACCTTGTCAACAACGGCTACGTTCTAGCGCAGGGCCTGCGTTATACCGAGCACGATCGCATCTGCCTGGCGGTGCCGCTTTCGCACTGCTTCGGCAATGTGCTGGGGAGCATGGCGGCGGTCGCCAGCGGCTGCGGATTGATCTTGCCGAACTGGAGCTTCGATCCGAAGGCGGTACTCGAAGCAGTGCAAGCCGAACGTGCCACGTCGATCTACGGCGTGCCGACGATGTTCATCGCTGAGCTGCAGCACCCGGAGTTTAGGAGCTTTGATTTGACCAGCCTGCGTACCGGCCTGATGGCGGGCGCGCCGTGTCCCATTGAAGTGATGCGGCAAGTGAACCGGGACATGCACTGTCCGGAGGTGACTATCGGCTACGGCCTCACCGAGGCATCGCCGTTGATCACGATGTCCGCGGTTGACGACGATCTCGATCGGCGCGTCTCGACGGTGGGCAGGCCGATGCCATGCACGGAGGTCAAAGTGATATCCGTGGACACAGGCGAGACGGTGGAACGTGGAGTTCAGGGAGAAGTCTGCACGCGAGGTTATCTAGTGATGAAAGGCTATGATGGCGAGCCGGAAGCGACGGCGCGCGTGATCGATGCCGAGGGGTGGCTCCACTCCGGCGACCTGGGCGTGATGCGCGAAGACCGGTACCTGAAAATCACCGGCCGCGCCAAGGACATGATTATTCGCGGCGGCGAAAATATTTATCCGCGGGAGATTGAGGAATTTCTCTACACCCATCCCAAAGTCGCCGAAGTGCAGGTGACGGGGTTGCCCAACGAGAAGCTGGGTGAAATCGTGCTGGCGTGGATTCGGCTCAAGCCAGGGGAAACCGCGAGCACCGACGAAATCCGGAAATACTGTAAAGGCCAGATCGCGCATTTCAAGATTCCCGAATCAATCCGGTTCGTTGACACCTTTCCAACCACGCTGAGCGGGAAGATTCAGAAATACCGGATGCGGGAAATCGAGATCCGCGAGCAGGGACTCGACGCCGTGGCGCGAACCAGGACGGCCTGACCGAATCGAGCGATCAGCGAAGAATACTCCATCCCCGAAATCGTTGTGGGAGATTCGGGAATAACGCCGGCCCCTTTATTTCGATTCGGCCTGTTGAATGAAGCTCAGGATGTCGAAGCGTTTGATTTCGCGATCGGGGAAGTAGCTGTTAATGGCATCCAGCTCTTCCGCGAAGACCTCGAACACGGTGTGCAGGCGCGTCAGCGCCAATAACTCCACGTTGCGGCGGTTCAACTTCATCAGCTTGAGGTCGCCGCCGGCCCTCTTCACTTGCGTGTAGCAGATCACCATGCCGCCCAGGCCCGTTGAATCGATGTAGTCGATGTCTTCCAGATCCAACACAATCTTGTTGCGCCCGGAAGCCAGCACCTGCCCGATCTTCTCGCGGAGTGGATTGGATTCTCCCACGGTCAGCCTGCCCTTCAAGCTCAGGATGACGATGCCTTCGTGCTCGCGGTCGGTGATCGAGATGGCCATGCGATCAGTTTACGACGGACGGAGCCCCCCGCACTGAGCGAACCCGAGAATGCAACTTCGGAGTGCCACGCCTCCCACCAAGAAAGCGTTCACGTAAGAGTTCGCGAGAATGAAGCGCTGCCGGATCGCGATCCAGGTAGGGACCCATTCGCCATGGGTGAGCCGTCTGCTGAAAAGCATGGGGCGCGACGTGATCGTGGCGAATGCGCGGCAGGTGCCGTTGATCACGCCCGGTGAGCATCCGCCCCGCTCCGGAGGTGTGTTCAAATTGGCCTCCGAGTGGTATACAATCAGGCAGACCCGCGCGGAGTGGTAATGGCGCGAACGGCGAATGAACCGAAACGAACGGAGACTTTTATGAACAGGCGAGGATTTCTAGCCGCCGGCGCCAGTGCCGGCTTGGGTGCTTTCGCGCAACAGAACCCGGCTACCCCGGTACGGACGGGCGACAATCAACGGATTCCGTCTCGCATGGCGAAAACAACGAAGCTGTTCAAGTGTCCCCCGGGTTATCCCAACGCTATAGCCGTCGCGCCCGAGGGTTTGTGGATTGCCGAGCAGAAGCTGTCGGGCGATCTGGCCGCGTCATATCACTCGGCTCAACCAAAAGATCTGTCTGAGAGCGCCTGGCTGGTCGACTGGAATGGAAAGCTGTTGAAGACGGTGAAGACCCCGTCCAGGAACACGAGCGGGATGGCCTACGGAGGCGGTTACATATGGATGGGCGCGAATCAGGCTCCCAACGGATTTTTTCAAGTGGACATGAACTCCAACGTCGTGAGCCACCGTCAGATCCCGCTGGGGCCGGCCAATGACGGCGGCGGCTGCCATGGCGCCATGTGGCAAGACGGCAAACTGTGGATCGCCGCGCTCCGGCTGCGGGGCATTCTTCGAGTGGATCCCACCACCTGGGAGCCGGAATATTTGATCCCGTTCTACCAGGCTCCCGGCCGGATACGGTATCACGGCATCGCATGGGACGATGGCGCCATCTGGCTGGTAACTGGGAACGATAGCAAGAGCTACGCCGAGGGCCGGCCTGGCCTGGTCAAGTACGATGCCGCCACCGGCAAGGTGCTTGAGACGGTGGA
>CAMAUG010000136.1 GCA_945861255.1 Candidatus Sulfopaludibacter sp. SbA3 | reverse complement strand
GGACTGGACCCGTCCGAATCAGGTTGGCACGGGCACCGCCGGTCTTACCAACAACCTGCTGACCAACGGCAACACGTACCTGCGGGGCGCGAAGACCGACACAAAAGTGAACTGGAATCCGAACGATAAGCTGTCCATGTTCGTTCGTCTGGGTTGGGGAAACAACTATTGGACCACTCCTGGACAGTTCGGGGATCTAGGTGGACCGGGTATGTCCAACACGAATACCGCTCAGGGCCTGGGGGGAACGAATGTGGTGAGTGGCACCATCTCCGGGACGTATATCATCAGCCCCAGGATGGTCTTCGATGCCCACTGGGGCTACAGCGTTAATATCGCCTACAGCAAACAACCCGCCCAAGAGCAGAACCTGGGCTGGACGCTGATGAAAATTCCCGGCCTGGACACCTCCGGTTATTCCGAGAAGAAAAGGTTGGAGCAGGGCGGCTTGCCGACCCTTACCATTGACGGCTTCGGGATCTTGGGCTCGGTCAGCAGATTCCAGCCCCAGGACTATCGCGATCCGCAGAAGAACTTTGATGCCAATCTGAGTTGGATCAAGGGGAATCACAACTTCCGCTACGGTTTTGCCTCGGATTGGCAAAAATCGAAGGAAAGCCAGTGGCAAAGTCCCAGCGGCGGCTTTATCAGCAGCGCCGGAGGGTTCCGCTTCGCCCAGGGAACCACGCAGCTCAGAACGCCTACCGGGGGGACTTCCCTCGGGGGCGACTACAATGCATTTGCCTCTTTTCTGCTGGGGCTGCCCCAGGACTCCGGAAAGATCTATCAGTTCCCGGATTTCTACTACACCAATAGCAAGATGTTCGGCTTCTACGCCCGGGACCAGTGGCAAGTCTCGTCCAAGCTGACGATCAACATTGGCATACGCGCCGATTATTTCGCGGTTCCCGTGCGCCAGGGCAGGGGAATGGAATACTACGACGACACCACCGGGAAAATGGTCATTTGCGGTCTCGCAACGACGCCCAACCACTGCAACATTTTTAACCAGCACCAGTTGAAATGGGCTCCGCGGCTGGGGATCGCGTACCGCTTCACCGATCGAACGGTGATCCGCGCCGGTTTCGGAATCGCTAACGATCCGGTGAACATTTTTGCGCTCAACAATCGGCGGATCAACTTCCCCGATGTGGTGGGCCAGATCTTGCAGCCTCCGAATGCTTTGTCCTATGCGACCACGCTCCGTCAGGGAATTCCGGTCCTGACGGCGCCGGATTTGAGCACGGGTCTGGTTACTGTGCCCGGAACCGCGGGTTTACAAGATTTTGACAGAGCTAATTACAAACGGGGTTACGTCCAGACCTACAATTTTACGATCGAGCAAAGAATCAGAGAGGGCTGGACCACTTCGGTCGGATATGTCGGCTCCGTTCAAGTTAGTCCAATGGCTTCGCTGGAGCAAAACTGGTCGCTGATCGGCGCCGGAACGGCGGGCCTGCGGCAAAATAACGCAGTCAACAATTTTCGCGTTGCCAGCACACCGCTTCTCGGCGTGATGGGTGGGACCAACTACAACTCCTTGCAGGCGCGCTCGCGGGCGACCATTGGAGGAGTAACGCTCACCGTGGGTTACACGTATGCCAAGAACCTTGGATTTATCACTCCCAGCTCGGGACAGGGCGGCTCCGCGATTCCGTGGTTATACCGGGAAAAGAACTACGGTCCGTTGCCCATCGACATCCGGAGCAATTTCCAGATGACGGGAGTTGCCATGCTGCCTTTCGGCAAGGGGAAGCAGTGGTTGTCCAACGGGAAGATGGCCTCCGTGCTGGGTGGTTGGCAACTCAGCGGGCTGTTCAGTATGTTCGGGGGCCGGCCGATTAGCGTGGTGTCTTCAAACGCTACATTGAATGCGAATAATTCCTTCCAATTCGCCGACTGCATTTCGGCGCCCCGGCAGACCGGCGATATTTATCAGTGGTACGACAGGAGCGCTTTCGCTCAGCCTACCGCCGGCCGTTTTGGAACCTGCGGCCAGAACTCGCTCAGGGGACCCGGTCTCATTAACGCGGACGCGGGTTTGGAGAAGAAGATCGCCATCGGGGAACGCTGGGTGGTGGGCATCCGCGCCGAAGTATTCAATCTCAGCAACACGCCGCACCACGCCAGCCCGGGCTTTAATAGCTCGACGGGCACCAACACCAACAATAGCGTGACCAGCGGTGCGTTTATGCAGGCGTTCGAGATCGCCAACACAGGGCGAGACGGCGTCGATCAGCGGACGCTGCGGATGGCGCTTAAAGTAACGTTCTAGCAGCATCCTGTTGTTTCCTTAAGGGCGGTGTGTCTTGGACATGCCGCCCTTATTTTTTGGGCCTGGTCCCGCGTCAACCGCGGATGCGGAGCAGATGATCACCCGTGGCGGAAGTCCGCCAACAACCGCTTCCTTCGGTCGTGGCTCTGTCGAACGAGCGCGTTACCGAGCCGCTATCATGAGAAGTGGAGAAGCGGACTTAGCAGCCCGTGGCAGACACCGCTCCCTGACGGTCGCGGCTCGGTAACGGATTGATTTTACTGAGCCGCGCGCGTTAGCAAGCGGTCTTTCCGGACTTCAACCATGGGCTGTTAAGATTGACACTCTCCAAAGCGCCCGATAAACTTTGGATGGAGGGGATACAAAACGATGAAGCTTAGGAATAGCGCCGTACTGTGCCTGACGGGCGCCGCGTTGCTGCTGCCGTTGCGTTTGCCTGCCGCCAAGGAAACGCCACTTGGCGAGGTGACGTTCTCGCGCGACATCGCGCCCATCCTGCAGCGCAGTTGTCAGAATTGCCATCAACCGAATTCCGTCGCCCCCATGTCGCTGATCACGTATAAGGAGGTCCGCCCGTGGGCGCGCGCCATTAAAGCGCGCACGGCGCTGCGCGACAAAGTGGGTGTGATGCCTCCCTGGTATATCGAGAAGAACATCGGCATTCAAAAATACACCAACGATCCGTCGCTTTCCGAACTGGAAATCGCCAAGATCGCGAAGTGGGCCGATGACGGCGCTCCGGAAGGAAACCCCGCCGATTTGCCGCCAGCCAAGCCGTTGGATGAAGAAGGAAAATGGACCGCCGGCACTCCGGACCTGATCATCTCCAGTCCTGAAATCCTGGTGAAGGCAGGTTCGCCGGACTGGTGGGGAGAACTGGAATCCGTTCCCACCGGCCTGACCGAGGACCGCTGGGTGAAGTCGGTGGAAATACGCGAAGTCAACGACGTAAAAGGAGACGGCGGCAGAAAGACCGTGGGTTCGCGATATGTGTTCCATCACATGATCTGGACAGCCGCGGTGCCGGGCCAAACAAGATCGGAGGATTTTGTGGGAGGCAGCGAGAGCGGCACGTGGCCGGTCCACGAAGTGGGCCGCAACGCGGACATTTTCCCGGACAACGCCGGCAAGCTGCTGCGCGCCAAGTCGGATCTCATCCTTTATTCGACCCACCTGCATTCCAACGGGCGCGAGACCAAGGCACGCCTGGTTTATGGTTTCCGCTTCTTCCCCAAGGACTATAAGCCCACCGTCCGTTATGCGCGCCGCGCCTTGGGCAACGGCATGGACATCGATATTCGCGCCGGAGAAACCAATCAGCGGCTGGACGCATACCAGGTGTTGGAGGAGCACACCAAGATCACCTCCTTTGAGCCGCACATGCACGCGCCCGGGGTGCGGATGTGCCTGGAGGCGATCTGGGGCTCTAATATACAGACGTTGTCGTGCGCCGGGTACGATCACAACTGGGTGCGCGTTTACGAATACGACGACGACGCGGCTCCGCTGCTGCCCAAGGGCACCATTCTGCACATCACTGGGTATTTCGATCACACCGCCAATAACAAGAACGTTCCGGATGCGCGCAATTGGTCCGGGGCGGGGAACCGCTCTATTTCAAATATGTTCATCGATCTGGGACAGGGCGTGGCCTTGACGGACGACCAGTTTCAGGCTGAGATGAAGCAGCGCCGCGAGAAGCTGAAGCTGGGTAGGAACGACGTGGTCATCGGATGTCCTCTGTGCAATGGCGACCCGATCATTCGCGCGCCTCGCAAGCAGGAATAGATTCAGGAACGGATCATGTTGCGCACCATCGCCGCGATCTTGCTCTTGGGGCTGCCAGCCGCGCAGGCACAGCTCACGTATTCGCGAGGGCAAACCGTTTCGCCCGCCTATGAGGGCTGGGAGCGAAATGCGGATGGCTCCGTCAACTTGATCTTTGGTTACATGAACGCCAACTGGGAGGAGGATCTGGAGGTGCCCGTTGGGCCCGACAACAATATTTCTCCCGGCCCAGCGGATCAAGGCCAGCCCACGCATTTTTTCCCGCGCCGGAATCGTTTCATCTTTCGCGTGCGCGTGCCGAAGGACTTCGGCGAAAAAGAAGTGGTGTGGAGCTTGACCACCAAGGGAAAGACCCTCAAGGCCTACGGGACTCTCAAGCAGGATTATTTCGTGGATAACATGATTTTCACGTCCGAGATCGGCGCGATCGGCGCGGGCGTCAGTAGTCCGGCCATCCGCGCGAACAAACCCCCGGAGCTCAGAACCGAGGGGGATAACGCGCGCACCGTGAAAGTTGGCCAACCCCTGACCTTAACCGCGGTCGTCACCGACGACGGCGTTCCTAAGCCGCGCTCGACGGGAGATCCGGACGACCGAAAAACGAAGGGTGACCTGCGCCTGATTCCGCCGCGCTACATTTTCATGGACAGCGCCACGGGCCTGTGGACGTCATTGTATGTTTATCGCGCGCCGGGGGCCGTCAGGATACAGCCGGACCAGATCAAGACGTGGGAAGACACGCGGGCGGGCGCGAATTCGCAGTGGGCGCCGCGCTGGGCGGCTCCGCCGGCGCCTGCCGATGGCAAGTGGACGGCCACCGCCACCTTCGACGAGCCTGGAACGTACATCCTGCGTTGGCACGCCTCTGATGGGGCCCTGTGGGACGATGAGGACATCACCGTGGTGGTGACGCCTTAGGCCACCGCTCCCTGACGGTCGCGGCTCGGTAAATCGGTTCCGAGCCGCGACCGTCAGGGAGCGGTGGCAGACAATTTGGCTGTCAGGGCAACTTATAGGTTAAGAACGTGCTGCCGGCGGCGATGGCGATATACTGCTTGCCGTCTTTGCCCAAGTACGAAATGGGATTCGCGTGGGCGACCTCCGGGGTCATCACCCTCCACAGTTCCTTGCCCGTTTTCGATTCGACGGCGCGGAACATGCTGTCGCGGGCGGCTCCAATGAAGGTCAGCCCGCCGGCCGTGGTCATCGGGCCGCCGCCCAGGCTGGGAGCGCCGGTGTTCATCCCAGCGGGCACTCCCTCCATGGCGCCGAACGGCACCTGCCAGGCGATGTCGCCGGTGTTCACATTGATCGCGGTCAGCCTGCCCCACGGAGGCTGCCAGCAAGGCCAGCCATTCACGGACAAAGAACCACCGAGTCTAGGCGACACCTGTGGACCACCACGGCGGGGACGACCGAACAATCTGGGCGACTCTGGAGGAGCACTGGGATCTTCGGTCTGAGCCTGGATGTAGCCCATTTCACCCGAATCCGTCGTATTAATGATGTAGTATCCCAGGGTGGGATCAAACGCTCCGCCGCTCCAGGTCGCGCCGCCCAAGAGATAGGGCATGGCCAGCGCTCCCTGCGCGGAATACGGTGTGTATGGGCCACGGTTGCGCCCGCCGTCGACTTTTTCAAGCAGTTCACGGCAGGCCTTCTCATGCTCCGGGGTGATTTTGGCGATATCGTCCGGATACTTGAAACTCATGCGCACCAATGGTGGAGGCTTGACCGGGAATGGTTGCGTCGGAGAGTACCATTCGCCAGGCACGTCTCCTTGAGGAACCGGACGCTCCTCAACGTCATAGATGGGTTGTCCGGTCACTCGGTCCAGAATGAAGAGCAGAGTATTCTTGTTCATCGCTCCGACAGCGGGAATCTTCTTGCCGTCCTTGACGATGTCGAACAGCATCGGGGGAATCGGCATGTCGTAATCCCAGAGGTCGTGATGAGTGGCCTGGAAATACCATTTGAGCCTTCCGGTCTCGGCGTCGACGGCGACGATGGAACTGGAGAATAGATTGGGTCCCGGGCGATCCATGCCGTAGTAATCGTTGTTGACGGAACCGAGCGGCATGTAGAGAATCCCGCGCTCCGCGTCTACGGTGAAGAAACTCCACACGTTCGCGCCGGACATCTTTTTCCAGGAGTCTCCCAGCCAGGTTTCATGGCCCATCTCGCCGGGCCTGGGTACCGTATGGAAGGTCCACACCAGCTTGCCCGTGCGTAAATCCCAGGCGCGCACATCGCCCGCGGGCCCCTTGGACCCCGTTTCGTCCACGACATGCGAACCGGTAAACACCAGATTCTTGTACACAAAGGGAGCGGACGTGATTCCATACTGGAAATTCATGAATCCGTTCATGATCTCGGGGGTCTTCAAGTTCACGACGCCTTCATTGCCGAACCCTGGATTGGGCTTGCCGGTCTTTGCGTTGATGGAATAAAGTTCACCATCCTCGGTGCCGAACAGAATCTGCGGAGGTGTCTGCCGGTCGCCCGGCCAGTAAGCCAAGCTTCGCATGGACCCGAGTGTGGTCTTGTTGTCTGCCTTCCCCGCAAACTCCCAGAGGAGCCTGCCTGTTTCCGGCTCCAGCGCAACCACTCGGTTATACGGGTAGCCTAGATACAAGACGCCGTTGACCATGATGGGGATCGACTGGCTCAGACGGAAAGGCTGCCCTTCTTTCTTCATCTGGTAACTCCAGGCCGGCGCCAACTTGGTTACGTTACCCGTGGTGATCTGCTTCAGCGGCGAGTAGCGCTGACCGCCGGGGTCATGGGCATACGTGGGCCAATCACCTTGCGCATAAAGCGCCGGTATCATCAGGCTCACAACAGCAAGGGCCAATGAGGTTCGCATCCGTTGTTGTCCTTTCGTTCTTGTTACCAGGTGGTCACTGCATTGAGTATCATACCCGCAGCCTAGACGCGGCGAAGGCTGAGCTACGTCGCATCGGCGTAGGAGGTCAGGGCAACCTATAGGTTAAGAAGGTGCTGCCGGCGGCAATGGCGATATACTGTTTGCCGTCTTTGCCCAGGTACGAAATCGGATTCGCGTGGGCGACCTCCTGGGTCTTCACGCTCCACAACTCCTTGCCTGTCTTCGATTCGATGGCGCGGAACATGCTGTCCCGGGCTGCTCCAATAAAGGTGAGTCCGCCGGCCGTAGTCATCGGGCCGCCGCCATGACTGGAAGCACCGGTTTTCATCCCGGCGGGTACTCCCTCCATGGTGCCGAACGGTATCTGCCAGGCGATGTCGCCGGTGTTCACATTGATCGCGGTCAACCTGCCCCATGGCGGCTGCCAGCAAGGCCAGCCGTTCACGGACATGGAACCACTGGTAAAAGGGTTCGAGTTAGCACCGCCACGAGTAGGACGTCCTAACAATCTGGGCGACTCGGGAGGGGCGTTGGGGTCCGCGTCCTGCGGCTCGACGATCCCAATCTCACCCGAATCCGTCGAATTAATGATGTAGTATCCCAGGGTCGGGTCAAACGCCGCGCCGCTCCACGTCGTGCCACCCAGGATATACGGCAGGACCAGCGCTCCTTCGGCGGAATACGGTGTGTACGGGCCGCGGTTGCGCCCTCCGTCTACTTTTGCCAGCAGCTCGCGGCAGGCCTTCTCATGCTCCGGAGTGACTTTCGCGATATCGTCCGGATACTTGAAGCTCATGCGCACCAATGGCGGAGGCTTGACCGGGAATGGTTGCGTCGGAGAGTACCATTCGCCGGGCACGTCTCCTTGGGGAACGGGACGCTCCTCCACGTCGTAGATGGGTTGCCCGGTCACGCGGTCCAGAATGAATAGGAGAGTATTCTTGTTCATCGCGCCGACAGCGGGAATCTTCTTGCCATCCTTGACCACATCGAACAGCATCGGTGGGATCGGCATATCGTAATCCCAGAGATCGTGATGGGTGGCTTGGAAGTACCATTTCAGCCTTCCGGTCTCGGCATCCACGGCTACGATGGAACTGGAAAATAAGTTCGCCCCCGGGCGATCCGCCCCGTAGTAATCGTTGTTGACGGAACCCAGCGGCATATAGAGAATTCCGCGCTCTGCGTCCACGGTCATAAAACTCCACACGTTCGCGCCGGACATCTTCTTCCAGGAGTCCCCCAGCCAGGTTTCATGGCCCATCTCGCCGGGTCTTGGCACGGTATGGAAGGTCCACACCAGTTTTCCCGTGCGCAGATCCCATGCACGCACATCGCCCGCGGGTCCCTTGGACCCCGTGTTGTCCGGAACATGCGCACCCGTGAACACCAAATTCTTGTACACAAAAGGGGCGGACGTGATTCCATAAGGGAAATTCGTAAACCCGTTCATGATCTCCGGCGTCTTCAGGTTCACCACGCCCTCATTGCCGAATCCTGGATTCGGCTTGCCGGTCTTTGCGTTGACGGAATAAAGTTCGCCGTCCTCGGTGCCGAACACAATCTGCGCCGGTGTCTGCTTGTCGCCCGGCCAGTAGGCCAAACTTCGCATTGATCCGAGTGTGGTGCGATTGGTTGCCTTCCCCGCAAACTCCCAGAGCAGCTTGCCGGTTTCAGGCTCCAGCGCGGCCACGCGGTTATACGGGTAGCCTAGATACAGTACGCCGTTGACCATGATGGGGATGGATTGGCTCAGACGGAAGGGCTGCCCTTCTTTCTTCATCTGGTAGCTCCACGCGGGTACCAGCTTCGCGAAGTTCGCAGCGGTGATCTGCTTCAACGGGGAATAGCGTTGACCACCCGGGTCATGCGCGTATGTGGGCCAGTCGTTCTGGGCGTAGAGCGTGGGCAGCAGCAGACTGATCCCAGCTAGAGCGGATGAGATTCGCATCTGAATTCGTGCCTCCACATAAACGAATGGGCCCGGTCCCATGATCTGGACCGGGCCCATTGTATTCTATTCTATTTCTAGAAGTACAGCGTGGCGCCCAGTTGAATCACGCGCGGCTGACGCGTTGCGGTGGGCCAACCTAATTGGGAATTGATCTGCACGCCGGCGGCGTTAAACCGCGCCGCCGAGTCTATGTTCAGGAACTGGGTATGGTTGAAGAGGTTGTACGCCTCCACGCGGATGCGGAGACTGCGCCTCTCGTTGCCGAGCGGAATCGTCTTGATGAGCGTCATGTCCCAGTTGTTGATGGGTGGGCCCGTGAAGTTGTTGGGCCCGGAGTTCCCGAAGGTTCCCTTCGCAGGCATGGCGAACGCCGCTCTATTGAACCACCCTTGGCCATCGGGCGCCGACTTGGGACCAGCGTCCGCATCCACGCCCTTGACGATATCGGGGCGCGCAGCGATGTTCGATCCGCTGATATCCCCCAATGCGGAACTCGTTACGAGGACGGACGTGGGGAAGCCGCTGGCGTAGGTGTAGATTCCCGAAAGTTGCCAGTTATCGAGCACGCTCTTGACCACCAGGTTGTTGTTTGCCCGCGAGCTGGCTTTGGG
>CAMAUG010000135.1 GCA_945861255.1 Candidatus Sulfopaludibacter sp. SbA3 | reverse complement strand
CAAAATAAAAAAACGGCCGGATTCCGGCAACGTAGAGGGCGGTCACTACGTCCGTGATGCCGGCTTTATCGCGGATCGCCGCGATGCGGTCCAGATACGTCTTGAGCGGAGCGGCGCCTCTGGCTGCAATCGCCTTGTCGTCCATGCAGGCGGCATAGTAGTCGCCGATCTTTTGGTCGAGTGCGTCGCGGCCGGAGTTTTTCGCGGCTGCGGCTTCGGCTATCTTGCGGAGCACCTCGCGATTGCGCTCCTGCAGTTCGTTGAAACGTCCCCAGCGTGCCTGATCGCTGGGGATGGGATTAGCCACCATCCAGGCGCCGCAGGCGTATTGATAGAAATCCACGCACGGATCGGCCGCGCGGTCGATGGCGGCGGGGTCGAACCCCGCGGTCTTCTGGGCCAACGCCTGTGGCGCGGCGATGGTCGCGGCCACTAAGCCGCACAAGAGAAACGTCCCCAGTTGTCTTTCGATTTGTTTACGCATGATGTCGTTTTCGCGGTCCGGAATGCCGTGACCTTGCCGCAGTCCCCGGTTTCACTCTCAGTCTCATTGTAAGCTTGGACGCGGCACGCGCTCTTGCGTACCGAGCTGAAAATGCCCAAGGCATGGGAGATCGCCGCAATCGCAGGGCGTCGCGGACGGGCAGCCACATTTCCTCGCCGCCTCTATTAGCGTGGCACGCTCGTCTCGCGCGGCGCCGGAGGGCCGCTTCAGGCCCCAGCTTGAGAACGCTAACTCAAACAAAACAGGACCTTAGCGAAATGCTTTGCGTTGAGGCAGGGTTCCCGGGTCAAGGCGCATTTTCGTTCCCTGTTCATCCAGCCACAGGGATGAAGTGTTGTAACCTAACAGCGTGGCCGCGCGCCTATTCACTGGGAAAGATTGGGCTTTGAACACCGCCGAGCGGCGCCGTGGAGAGGCGGGTGGGCGGCCATGCTGATTGAGTTCGAGGTCATCGAACGGGCACGCTCGGGCGATGACAGCGCCTTCAATCAGATTGTCCAGGTGTATCGGAAACGGATTCTGGGCACCATCCAGCGGCTTATTGGCAGACCGGAGGACGTGGAGGACGTCGGTCAGGAAGTTTTTCTCCGGTTGTATTACTCGCTCGATCAGTTGCTGACCGCCGAAGTATTTGAGCCGTGGCTCCACCGGCTGACGGTGAACGCGGCTTACGATTATCTGCGGCGCCAGCGTCGGCGGCGGGAAAGCCGGATGTCCGATTTAAGCGAGCAGCAGGTGATCATGGCCGATGCCTCGGCCGGCGGAAAGCAGAGAGCGGAAGAGGTTCGGCGTGCCGGCATTCGCGAGTTGGTGCAGTCATTGTTGGGGAACGTTTCGAGCGAGGATCAGGTTCTATTGACGTTGAAGGAAGTGGAAGGGCTCTCGTTGAAGGAATTGGAAAGCGTCTACAAGATCAATGAGAGTGCCCTCAAGGTGCGGTTGTTCCGGGCTAGGCAAAGGGTTCTGAAAGCCTATGAAGCCACGCTGGCGGAATCCGGCCCCGGCAAGCCCCCTCGCGCGGCGGGCTCCGGAGAGGTACGATGAGGTAAGTTGGCGAAATGAAACGTATGAACAATGAGAGTAGCCCGGTGGGGGACCGTCTGGACGCTTTGTTCGGGCAGTATCGCGAGGCTTGTCCGGACCGTGAGGCAGGCTCCGATTTCATGCCGCAACTCTGGCTGAGGATCGAAGCGCAGCGCCGCGTTCCCGCGTTCCTGTTCCGGCGCTGGGCGGAGGTGTGCGTGATTGCCACCGCCGCGGCAGCTCTTTTCATCAGCGCGTTGGTCATTCCGCGCTTCCAGAGTGCGCCGGCATATCAGGCCCATTACGTTGACGTCCTGGCCTATGCCGATTCCAGTCAAGACGCGCTGGTCTTACTGGAGACCACGGCGTTGGACGGAGATTTCCGATGAAGTTGACCCGCTGGGCCATCGCGATGTACGTGGGCCTCGTATTCTCGAGCGGCGCGGTATTGGGCGCGTTCGTCCACCGCGCGTTTACGGCATCCGCCGTCAGTGCCAACACACCCCGCAATCCGGAAGAATTCCGCAAACGGTTCCAGGCCGAGATGCGCGCCCGCCTGAAGTTGACAGACGATCAGGCCGTGAAGCTTGAAAAAATCATGGAAGAGACGCGTGCGCAGTTCCACAAGACTCGCAGCGTCATTGAACCGGAAATGCAACGCATCCGGCAGGCGCAGCAGGAGCGCATCCACGCCATTCTTGACGCGGAGCAGGACATCGAGTGGGACCAGGTCCGCAGGGAACGCGACGAGCGTATCAGGCAGCGCGGCGGCTGGGTGCCTCGATAGGACCGGCTTGCGCCCGCGCCGGCGCTAGCTTACGAAACCCTTCCAGGTAGTGCCTTTTTCATCGCGCAGCGTGAGGGTCGCACCCTCGGAAACACCGCTGAGCGTGCGGCCATAACCGTTGCGGAAGCGGTAGGTGACGGTGTTGTCGTCGCCACGCTCTGCCGAGCCCACCCACACGTTGCCGAAATCGTCTTTCAACTTGATGTGGTCGCCGTGTCCGTAGCCGGTCACGCGCGTCTTGGTCTTTTCTTCCTCCAGATGGAAGAAACCTCCAGGGATTACGGAGTGTCTGCGATGTTTGGTGGCGTTCATTGAATGGATCCAAACTCCAGTACTAATGATCGGCGGGAACCGCCGCGGGCGCCATGGAGTAAACACCTTACCCGGGGTCCGCACGGCTCAACGGCACCGGTCCACCACTGTACTCTAGTAAAATGCGCGCTGTGATTCAGAGGGTGACCCAGGCCAAGGTTGTCGTGGACGGCGCCACGGTGGGTTCCATCGGCCCCGGGCTATTGATACTCCTGGGCGTGGGGAAAACCGACACTTCCGACGATGCCGAATTCCTGGCCGAAAAAATCGTACACCTGCGAGTCTTTCCGGACGGCGCGGGCAAGATGAACTTGAGCTTGCTGGATACGGGAGGGGCGCTGTTGGCGGTATCGCAGTTTACGCTTTACGGCGACACACGGAAGGGCCGCCGGCCGGGCTTTGACGGGGCCGCACCCGCCGAACAGGCGCGCGCGCTGTACGAACGCTTCGCCGCAGCGGTGCGCGCCACCGGCGTGCGCGTGGAAATGGGCGTTTTTCAAGCGCACATGGAAGTGTCGCTGGTCAACGATGGCCCGGTCACGTTGCTTGTGGAGACGCCTGCAGCTGGGGCGGAAGCGGCTGGACAGCCTTGAAAGCGCCCGCACGCCGCCCTATTTCACGCGCATCGTCACCGTGTTGGAATACCCTGAGACGGTCGTGGCGTTGAACGCCTGCACGCGGTAAAGGTACGTGCCCTTGGCGACGTTCTGTGTGAACGTTTTCACGTTGGCCGCCACCGTCCCCACGCGCGTGAAGTTGGATGTGCCAGACGGCGCCCGTTCAATGTAGAAGCCCGTTTCGGCGATTGCGTTATCCACCCAGTTCAATGTGACGCTGCCGCGCCCGGCGGAGCCAGTCAGATTCGAAGGGGCGGCCAAGGGATTCGCACTCGCCGTGATCCCGACGGAACTCGTGGCCGTCGCCCCGCGATTGTCAGTCACGGTCAGTACGGCCGTGAACGTGCCCGCGTTCTGATACACATGTGTGGGCGAGGGGCCGGAGCCGGTGGAACTGTCGCCGAAGTTCCACGCGTAAGAAGTAATGGAGCCGTCCGGGTCGTTCGAACCCGTGGAATTGAACACGACGCTGAGCGGCGCCGTGCCTGAAACGGGGGCAGCGCCCGCCACCGCCACCGGCGGCTGATTCGGCGCGCCACCGGGAAGAACCAGCAGCGTAACGCTCTGGGCGGGCACCGTCAGCGCGACGGTGGAACCCGTGAAGTTCAGATCCGCCAGCCGGTTAATGGCGTTCGCGGAGGTCAACTGATACACTCGCGCCGTCCCGTTCGTGCTGAAATTATTCACGGCGACGTTCACCGGTGTGCTGCCGGAAAGATACTTGCTGATCAGCATGACGGTCAACGTCTGATCGGCGGTGCGCTCGGCCGCGAACACGGCAAGGTTATCGGGATTGGACCCGTTGGCGGCGACGCTCACGTTGCCGAACGTGGATTTGTTGCCGTCGTAATTACGGTACATTTTTATCGCTTTGTAGGTCGGCGTGGAGGCGGCGGGTGTGGTCCAGCGCGCCGCCAGGTCCAACCCCTCGCGTCCGAAGATGCCTAAGATGTCAGCCTGCGTCGTGGCGCCGTTGATGTGGTCCTCAGCGCCCCAGTTGTACTCGGTGATCCCGATCGGCGTTCCGGGATAGTAATACGTATCGGCCCATTGGCGCAGCCGCGGAATCAGCCGGACTTTGTCGTTGATCCAGGACTGGTCCGTATAGCTCGAGTCCCACAGACTGCGCGTGGAGCGGTTGCGCATCTGCTGCATGGCCGTGGTCACATCGTTGCCGAATTCACCGCTTTGCGGATAGTAGTGCACCGTGAATACGTCCAGCAGGTGGCGGCCGTCGAGTTTCAACTGATTGAGCAGCCATGGAATGTAATCCATGTTGCCATGGTTGGCGCGGTCCGGCAGGTACGCCCAACCGTTCTTGTTTCCGTATTGCAGATCCGCGCCGCTGAACAGGTAACCGCTCCAGCCCCACTCTTCCGGCCCCACCATGAGTGCGCCCGGATCCACGCCCTTGATCGCGGCGGCGTAGTTCAGCATGGTGTCGCGAATCTCTTCCATCGGCGCGCCGTTTGGATGCACGTCGCGATGCGTTTCATGCCATAGGCTGTGTTCGTTATCCAGGACGTAGTATCGCTGCCCGCCGTTTTGCGCCAGGCCCCACTGGTTGACAATGTTCTGGATCCACTGCCCCTGGAACGCGGGGCTGTTCGGTACGTTGGCGTCATTGGGGTCATTGCCCTGCACGGGTTGATTGGTGGATTGCAGAATGCCATTGCCGGCATCTGGAAACCACTGCCAGTCATTGCCCGTCTGCGCGCCGTATTTCGCGATGGAGAAGCCGGCGAGCTTGCTTCGATTCGGCCCCAGTCTTGCCACCCATCCGATCATTGGAACGGTCAGCAGCGGTTCGGCGCCGCCAGCGCGCGTGGATGAGATAAAGGTATGGCCGCGTTCGCCCGGCGTGGCGCTGGCTTCCGGAATGCTTTGGAAGTACCAATCCCAGCCGCGATTATCGGCGTTGATCTGCCAGTTGTACCGGCTGGTATTGTTGCCTCCATAACGATTTACCGGCACGTTGAGATCGCTGAGCTGGGTGGTCGTGCCGTAGGCGATGCCGTAGACGGCCGAGTTGATGGCGCGGCGGTTCGCGGCTGCGTCCACCGCCAGACTGGCCGCGGGATTTTGCGCGAGTGCCGTGGCGCAGAATACCGTCAGCGCCAGCAACGCCCGACGGACCTCGGTTCCGGGCCGGTCTCCTCTGACCCGCTGTCCGTTCAGCCACGCACCCGGCGGAACCGGCCGCGCACCGGGCAGCCTCCTCATGACTTCCTGCGTCGTCCGCATAGGTCGAGTTATCTCCTGGTAACGGTCACCGCGGCGTTACCCGATTTGGTGGGGTCTTGCACGCTCACCGCCGTGATCGTCTGTGTTGCGGGCGAGGGCACCGCTGCCGGCGCTCGATACACGCCCCCAGCGCTGATGGTCCCCACCGTAGAGTTCCCGCCGGTGATGCCGTTCACCTTCCATGTAACGGAGGTATTCGCTGCGTTCTGAACCGTTGCGACAAACGTCTTGGTCTTGTTGATTCTGACGGAGGCGCTGGCGGGCGAAACCGACACGCTCACCGGAAGCGGCGGATTCGTCACCGCGACCGCGGCCGTGCCCTTGGCCGCAGGAGTAGGAACGCTGGTGGCGCGCACCGTGACGTTCACGGGTGTCGCGGGCGCGGTGTACAGCCCCGTGGCGTTGATCCAGCCCACGGATGAGTTGCCGCCCACTACGCCGTTCACATCCCAGGTCACGCTCTGATCCACCGAATTCGTCACCGTGGCCGTGAATTGCTGGGTGGCGTTCGCCAGCACTTGCGCCGACGCCGGGCTGACCGTGACGGTGACGCCGTTCTGAAGCGCCTGGCCGGAGTTCGGGTCGATCATGAGCGGGCTGACGTCCACGGCTTGCCAATCGGTTCCCTTGACGTTGCCTAAGTTGCGTAGATCCGTATCGTTCCAGCGCGAGTCCGGGGCGCCCGAGATGAACCACGCCGAGCCGTTATCGGCCAACATGATGCCGTAGCGTTTCATGGCCGTGAGGATAATCTGGTTCACCGCCGAATAGCCCGAGATATTGAAATCCGCGCGCAGCCGGAAACGCGCTCCCATGGGCGGGTAGTGCGCGCCGGTCAGGCTGGAGGCGTAGTGCCGCGCGGGCCACACGTAGGCGCGTTGCGTCTGCGGGACCGTGAACCGGATGGCGTGGCGGATCTCGCCCGCCGCGATTTCGTCGTACCGCACCAGACCGGCGAAGATAGGCAATCCGGCGGCGTCGGCCGAAGTCCAGGTGGCCGGGCGGAGCGCGTGCGAGAGCAGATTGAAGATCGCGCCGGAATCACCCTTCCAACTCGCCGTCTGCGGGAAGGCGCGATAGATTTCGTAAAGGATGCAGTTGCCGGTTTCGACAGCGATGGCATGCCGGTCGCCGGTGCTCGCGCTGCCGCCTTCAATGGGCGCGTTCAGCGGAATGGCGTAGGGTCCTGTGTCGCTTTCGCTCTGGTAGAGGAAGGTGGCCGGGTACTTGGTCTGGGTGGCGGGGACGGTGACGAAGGGAATCCCGATGGGGCCCCCGTTCCAGGTGCCCGCGCCGAAATCGGCATGTGCGCCCGTGGTTGCGCCTATGGTGTTGATCCAGGTGGACGAGCTGGGGTGAACCGGAAGCTGATCGACACGGGTGTTCCAGATGTTGTCGGCCGGGAAAACAGGACAGGTTCCAACGGTAGGGGCCTGCGCAAACGCGAAGGCCGCCGGAAAGGCCAGCAAGGCCGCCAAACGGTGTAACACGCGACATAACACATGGTGCGGCAAGGGACTTCCTCCGATCCCCAGAATACGCGCGACCCCGCCGCCTGACAATCGGGTAACTACACTAAGCAGTGCCCAGCACCCCTGAACAATAATGCGGAAACCATAGAAATGAAGGACCTTTACAGCTGTCGCGGGCTTCGGCAATACACCCCTTTCCCCACAAGGCTAATGTACCCGGGCCTGCTTGCCGTTATAACAACATACGAGAGCTTGTTGCAGTAATGGGACTATAGTATGATCGAATCAAATTCTAACAGTACGGTGGTTCGGTTGGTACGAAGCCGAAAAGAGCCAAATGCAAGAATATCGGGGTCATTTTCATCAGGCAATTCCTTCCGAGTCATTCGCTCCCGTTCTCTTTCCTCATACGGCATCAAAAACCATGCAAGCGGTGCGCGGTTTACCAAACCGTGAGTTTTACGCTTGCGGGACAGTAGCACAAAGACAGGGGGGGTTAGTCAAAATGAACACCAGACTTATCGCGGCTAGATCGACGACGATCCTGGCCGCGATCGTACTTTTCGCGCTTACCGGCGCACCGGCCATGTTCGCCCAGACGGAAACCGGGCAGATCACTGGAACCGTGTTCGACCAAACCGGTGCGACTATTCCGACTGCCGCGGTTACATTCACCGATCAGGGCACCAATGCGAAGCGTACCAGCAATACGACCAACGGTACGTATGTTTTTCCGAACCTGCTCTCCGGCCGGTATGAAATCTCCGCCACGGCGCCGAATTTCCAAACCGTCCGTCAGATGGTGGAAGTGACGGTGGGCACCAGAATGCGGTTGGATCTCCATCTGCCCGTGGGCAGCCAGACGCAAATCGTGGAAGTAACGGAACAACTGGCGCGCGTGAACATCGAAACGCAGACAATGTCGGAAAAGATCAGCGGCTCGGAGATTCTGAATCTGCCGACCATCACCAGAAATCCCTATGATCTGGTGAAGACGGCCGCCAATGTCACCGACGGCGACCCGACGGGGCCCACGCGCGGCGTGGGTGTTTCCATCAACGGCCTGCGCGGCAGTGACGTCAGCATTTTGCTCGACGGAGTACCGAACACCAACAACTTCGATACGAAAGTCGCCATTCGGACACCGCTGGATTCGGTGGGAGAGTTCACGGTCTTGACCAACAGTTTTGGGGCGGAATTCGGCCGTGCGGTCGCCGGCGTGGTCAACGTCGAAACCCGCCGCGGCGGCAACGCGATCCATGGCACGGCCTACGAGTTCAATCGCGTATCACGTTTGACATCCAATACGTATGACAATAACGCCAACTCGATTTCGAAACCCATCTTTGCCCGCAATCAGTTCGGCTTTTCCGCCGGTGGCGCGCTGATCAAAGACAAGCTGTTCTTCTTCGCCAACCCCGAATGGATTCGTGTGAGAAGCCAGCAGATTCAGACCGCGACCATCGCCACGCCTCAGTTGATCGCGGCATCCGACGCGGCCACGCGGAACTTTTTCAGCACCTACGGCAAGCTGAAGCCTAACCTCACACCGCTGCAAACCTTCGCGCGAGGCGATGTTTGTACGGAGGGCGCGTGCACGGGGATCGCGGCCGATACGCCCATCTATCAGAAAGTATCCTACGGCGTGCCTGCGGATTCCGGTGGCGGAGATCCTCAGAACACTTCGTTGTTCGCGGGGAG
Organism: Candidatus Sulfopaludibacter sp. SbA3; assembly: GCA_945861255.1. GTDB lineage: Bacteria > Acidobacteriota > Terriglobia > Bryobacterales > Bryobacteraceae > Palsa-187. The sequence continues at coordinate 856 of CAMAUG010000135.1, read as the reverse complement.
GGTGGACTATAACTTGTCCGACAAGACGCAGGTGTACTTCCGCTACGCGCGTTATTATGAGGACTCGTTTGCGGGGACCACCACGAACAGCCCGTATGTCGGGTATGACACTGGCACGGCCGAAGCTAAGAACTCCTACGCCGTTTCCGTCATGCATATCTTTTCGCCCACGCTGGTCAGCCAGACCAAGCTGAGCTACAACAGGATCGGGATTGTGCAGCCATTGGGGACCGCTCCCGTCGGCCCGACGCTTTACACGACGATACAGGCCACCAACAGCCTGGGGAACGCGTCCGTAGTCTATCCTGGATATTCGCCGTTCGCGCCGGGTAATTCAGTGCCGTTCGGCGGGCCACAGAACTATTTCCAGTTGAATCAGGACGTGACGAAGGTGTTCGGCAGCCACAACCTTCGTTTCGGCGGGCAGTTCATGTATCTGCAAGACAACCGGGTCTTCGGCGCCTTTCTTAATGCCGTGGCGGGCCTGGCGACCAATCTGGGTGACTCCGTGAGCGCTCTGGTCAACGGTCAGTTGAGCGACTTCCAGGGGGCGATTTACCCGCAGGGCAAGTTCCCGTGCGTGGCCGGTGTCGAGACTCCGGCATGCACACTGACTTTGCCCGTGGGGCCGCCCAGCTTCAGCCGCAGCAACGCCTACCATGAGGCGGGATTGTATGTGCAGGATAGCTGGAAGATCACGCCCCGGTTGACTATCAATCTAGGCCTGCGTTGGGAATACTTTGGCCCGCAGGCGAGCCGGAATCCGAACCTGGATTCCAACTTCTTCTTTTTTCCTGGTTCAAACCTACACAGTAGTGTCCGGCTAACCGTAACTGGATGGGCGGCAAGCCATAGC
>CAMAUG010000134.1 GCA_945861255.1 Candidatus Sulfopaludibacter sp. SbA3 | reverse complement strand
CATGAAACTGCTTTAGCGCCGAAAAGGAAATACTCACGGTGTCGCCGTCGTCCGTGGTGATCTGGAGATCGCCGGTGCGGCTGATCTGGGCATCAACGGTAGATGCGCGCGCTTGCAGTCTTGCAGGCGAATTCGAGGCATGACGGCCCGAGGACGCGGCTGGCTGCCACATCGGCCCCGCGTGCGAACCAATTCCATGAGTCATCGCTACCTCCGATGGCCTCATCGGCGGCGGGCCAGGAATGTATGAAATCAGCGCGCACGCAAACGCGTACGGACTTCACTGAGGGGCATGCTTTCAGGTCTGTCGTTGACGCTGGGAGGCGCGGGGCCCGTCAATCGCCCGGCTACGATGCCGTTTTCAACCTTGGCCCAATACTCGCCGCACCCGTTGATGGCGTAGTCTCCCTGCTCCAAGCCACCGTTGACTCGGCTCACGGCGAGGATCCACTCGGTGCCGGGAACAAATCCACTGACGTAGGGGCGGCACTGCGCTCCATTATCGCCCCAGATATGGAGCCTGCGCGCGCGGCTCAGGCCCTTGATTACTTCAAGTACTTCCACGTCCATGGCGCGGTCCACGCCGCGGCTCCGGTCGGTATGGGCGATCACTTTGGCTCGCACGATGAGTTGGGCGCGGGGGGCCACGGTCAGGAACGGGCCGGTCCAGCTACAAGTGCATGCCAACGCGGAGTAAGGTGCGAACAACGCCAATGCCAACGCGACCTGCAGTGACGTTCTTCCGGTCATGTAAGGTTAGACACCCGCGCCACCTCTCCGGTTTCCGAAAATCCACGCTCCGGCGGGCAATAGCATCAACAGTCCTGTTCCAACGGCCACTCGCTGGACGTCCACGCCCGCGTCCACCAGCCGCCCGGCGACGAAGCTGGAAGCGGCCAAGGTCAGCGTCATGAACGCGAACTCCGCCGAGAACACGCGGCCGCGAAAGCGGTCTTCGGTCTGTTGCTGCAGCAGCGTGGTCGACGAAGTCCAACAAGCCGAGCCGCCGGAGTGCGCGATCAGCAGGGCCGCCACGGCGCCGCCAATCGATCCCGCAGCGCCCAGCGCAATATACCCGGTTCCTCCCAGCAGAAATCCCAGAAGGATAATCCGGCGGTGGCGCCGGGCGTCCAATGCACCGAAGCCGGCGGCGGCGAACGCTCCGATCAACGCGCCGAATCCACGGGAAGCGAACAGGGCGCTGATGCCTAATGTACCCGCCTGTTCGGCGCTCAGCCCGCCGATATGCAACGGAAATACCCGCTGGCCGATCACGGGCAGAATGATCCAGTTGGCGCCCATCATACCGATACCGCCCTTCACCAGGACGGTGATCCGCAGGCGGCGGTCGCGGATAATGTAGCGGACTCCCTCGCGCACGTCCGTGAAGTCCAACAAATCACGGGCACGCAGCGGCGGCATGTTGTCGGCATGCGGCTCGGCGAACCGCATGCGGGCGATCAGCCACGCGGATGCCAGAAAGGAAAGCGAATTCAACACGAACACCGTCTGCCGTCCGAACGCCACCGCGGCGACTCCGCCCACCGCCGCGCCAATCGCGAAATTCACCGACCACGTGGTGGATGCGAGCGCGTTCGCCGCGGGAATATCCTCTCCGGCGCAGATGTTTGGGATGACGGCGGAGCGCCCGGGTTCGAACAATCCCCAGCACATGGTTTCCAGGAATAGCAGAACAAACAACAACCACAGGGATTCACGCGACCGCACCAGCAGCATGGCAAATACGATTCCGGCGCGCAGGACGTCCGAGTAGATCATGAGCGTCTTCCGGCTGAGGCGGTCGTTGAGTACACCCGCCGTGGGTGCAATCAGGCACTGCGGAAGCGTTTGCAGGATAAACGCGGCGGCCAGCGATTGCGCGCTACCGGTCATTTGCAACAGCAAGCTATAGATGGAGACCGCGTAGAACCAATCGCCCAGTTCGCTGATGATTTGCGCAATCCACAGCAGGCGGAAATTGCGGTTGTGGCGAAGAATGCGTCCGTAGGCGGCGAGCGTCATGATTCTTCGAAAATGAAGGCTATTCAGCGAACAGCCGCGTATCGAATTGAAATGGTTCAGGCGGTTGAACGATAATGTGGTGAAAATCAGGATGCGCCGGATTGAGCAGATAGTTGTGCTCCACCCGCACTACCGCCGACCGAACCTGAAGCACGGCGGACGCCAGGGAATCGATCCAGCGGTCACCGAGCGCCCGGAGATCCCTATTCGTAGCCTGCTCACCGAAAATGTCTTCCGTAAGAATCGTCATGCTGTCTGGTAGATCGGCTGCGACGACCACATAGCTGTTAGGGAAATCGACCTTCGACATGTGAACCAGATTCTCCAGCACGGCGAGCGAAATGGATTCCGCCATGTACACTACCAGCCGCCCGGGTGAGTTCCACCGCCCGCCTACATCGCTTGCGCCGACGCCATCAAGCTGCGCGTGGACTGCGCGGCAAACCCGGTACACACGGCGAGGCATTTACGAAGGGATGTTGTGCTCGATGCGTGCAAGAATCTGTTCGATCCGTTGAACACCGCCCGGTGTCTCGAGGATCTGCGATGGAGAGCAGTTCTCCAAAATCGGAAGTGGCGTCGTCAACCAATGCGAAGCCTTGTGCTCATCGCCAAAGACCGCCACCGCGCGCGCAATAACCGGGACTGCTGTACTGACTACCGGAGCATCCAACTGGGGGGTCGAGGAGGGGGAATAAAGAGTTGGCACCAGCGCGAAATGCGCAGCATGTTCCAGTAAGCATTCTTTGAAGGACTGGAAAAAATAATCGAGTGCACGCCGGTCGTGATCGCCGTGTTTTATGAGGATGCCGCGAATCAATTCGGCCTTCTGGCGAAATGGCTGTGCACCGCCGGATGGTTCGGAATCAGCGGGGTAGTAAAGTAGGCGCCAAGCCGCGTAGCGGGCGAGGGCCTCAATTTCCGGCGTTGCGAGATCTTCCGTCCCACTCATTGCTTTATCCTAGTTTGATTGTAGCGCCAAGTCTTTTACGCCGTATACAATCCCATGGCGTGCTTCACCTTGTCACAGGTGTCGCGTGCGATGGGCGTCACGCGTTCGGCCCCTTCGCGCAGCACGCGGGCTACGTAGCCCGGCTCCGCGACAATTTCGTGGTAGCGCTTCTGGATGGGTTCGAGCGACGCCACTACGGCATCGGCCACCTGTTTCTTCAGATCGCCGTAACGCATGCCTGTGAATTGAGCTTCCATGGCGTCGCCGTCCGTCCCGGTGAACGCCTGATAGATCGAAAGTAAATTTCGCACGCCCGCGCCCATCGCCTGAAAGTCCACGGCGGGGTTCGAATCCGTCGTCGATCGCATGATCTTCTTGCGAATCGCCGCGGGCGGGTCCAGCAAGCTGACCGCGTGCCCGCTTCCCACCGCGCTTTTTGACATCTTGGTTTCCGGATCGTCCAACCCCATAATGCGGGCGCCCACGGTGGGCAGATGCGTCGCGGGCATGACGAAGGTTTCACCGTACAGCGAGTTGAATCGCTGTGCGATGTCGCGGGCCAGCTCCAGGTGCTGCTTTTGATCTTCACCCACCGGGACGATGGCGGCCTGGTACAACAGAATGTCCGCGGCCATCAGCACCGGATACTGCAGCAATCCGTCTCCGATGGTTTCCTGCGCTTCCGCTTTGGCCTTATGCTGCGTCATACGCTCCAGCCAACCGACCGGCGTCACGCACGTGAGCATCCACGCCAGTTCGGTGTGTTCCGGCACAGCCGATTGCACCACCAGCGCCGAGTGCTTCGGATCGATACCGATGGCCAGTAGCATCCCGGCCAGCTCCAGAATCTTCGCGCGCAGCTCCTGGGGGTCCTGATACAGCGTGACCGCGTGCAGGTCCACGATGCAATAAATGCTTTCGTAATCGTACTGAATCCTGGCCCAATTCTTGAGCGCGCCCAGATAATTGCCGATGTGCGGGCTGCCTGTGGGCTGAATGCCGGATAGAACTCGTGCTCTCATGGAGGGGTGGGGGAAACTTCTATCGTAAACGATGCATCGGGTATTCCGCCGCCTGAGGTTGAAAATCCAGGCGGCGCTCCGGCTCAGTGGGGCGCGGATCGCGTCTCCATCGACAAATGGGTTTATGGCGGCGACGGCCTGGGGCGCATGGACGGCCGCGTGATTTTGGCGCCCTTCGTGCTGCCCGGAGAGATCGCGCGCGTGGCTGTGGGCAAGAGTGTCCACGCGGATTTACTGGAAGTGGTGACGCCCGCACCGGAGCGCGTGACGCCGCCGTGTCCTTTGTTTACGCGTTGCGGAGGCTGCCATTACCAGCACGCGCCTTACGAATTCCAACTCGCACGCAAGACGGAAATTCTACGCGAGCAGCTTCGCCGCGTGGGCAAGATCGATTACCCGGGCGAAATCGAAATGATCAGCGGCCCGCCATTGGGCTACCGCAACCGCGTACAATTCCACATCGATGGAGGCGAGATCGGATATCTGGAAGCGGGTTCGCACACGCTGGTTCCCGTGAAAGACGGCTGCCCGATTGCCTCACCGAGAGTGAATGAGGCCCTCGGAGCGATGCGCGAGCGGATGCGCGACCGGCGCTTTCCGGCTTTCATCCGCACGCTCGAAATCTTCACGAACGAAGCGGAAGTGCAGATCAATGTGCCGGAGACGAACCGCCCCGTGGCGCGCTCGTTTTTCGCATGGTGCGAATCGGTGGCGGCGCTCGACTACGCCACATCGTTCGGAACGTTTCGCGTGGGACCCCGCTCCTTCTTCCAGGTGAACCGCTTCCTGATTGAACAGCTTGTGGACGCGGCGCTGGAGGATGCAAGCGGAGACACGGCACTGGATCTATACGCCGGCGTGGGTCTGTTCGCGTTACCGTTGGCGCGCCGGTTTCGCGAGGTGCTGGCAGTGGAGGCCGGATCCAGCGCGGCGCGCGATCTGGAGTTCAATGCCGAGCGGGCCGGAGCGGCTTCCGTGCAAACTCACCGCACTCGCGTGGAAGATTTTCTGGCGCAGCACGACCGCACACCTGATTTCGTATTGGCCGATCCGCCGCGCACGGGTCTGGGCAGCGCCGTGGTTCAGGATTTGGAACGCCTGGCGGCGCCGCGCATTACGCTTGTGTCGTGCGACCCGGCGACACTGGCGCGGGACCTGGCGGCGCTCACCCGGTACAAGATTCGCCGCCTGATCTTGATCGATCTCTTCCCACAGACGTTTCATCTGGAGACAATCGTCCACTTGGAAAGGCTCTAAGGATAAGACGGCGCTAGGCGCTACCGCAGGGCCGCTTCGAGCGTCCCCGTCTGCCGCAGCACTTCCAGGCGCGCTACATCGGCCGTGTGCTGCGTGTCGTAGTACGCCAGCCACTTTTCGTTCTCCGTGGCGCGCAAAGTTTCCACGCGAGCCAGCGGCAAACGGCCCTCGTCCATTTGCGCAAGTGCAATGCCCAGTTCCTCGCGAGCCAATTCCAAATCCGCGCGCGCGACTTCCCGAGCGCCCTCCGCGCGCCGCAAGTTCTGATATGCGGCCCGGAGATCGGCAGTGATGCGCGTACGGGTCCGGCTCACCCTGATGCGAAGTTGGGCGATTTCGGCCTCAGCGGCGGAGCGCTGCGCCGACGGTGCCCGCCCCGCGAGCACCGGAAGCTCAAACGACATGCCTACTTGCACGTTGTTGCGCTGAAACCGGTTAAAGAATTCGTCGTAGTTGTTGTATTTGGCCAGCAGGGAGTACTGGGCGATCAAATTGATGCGCGGCAGCCGCGCGGCCTCATAACTTTTCACTTCCATCAGCTTACTTTGCATGCTGGATTGCAGGCTCTTCAGTTCATTGCTCGATTCCAGCGCCTGTTCGATGGACGCATCCTCGGAAACCGGCACCACCAGCAGCGCGCGTTCCCCAGGCGCAGGCCGCACACGGTCGTCCGGCCCCATGCCGAGCACCATCGCGAGCGCGGTCTCGGCATTCGTCAGGTTGATGGCCAGGGCATCCACGTTATGATTGGAGCGCAATACGGCGAGGTTGGCTTTCCTGCCTTCGATCGCTAGTTCGCGCCCCTCCGCGATGCGCTGCTGCGTCAGGTCGCGCACGCGCGTGAGGTTCTCACCTTGCCGCCGCGTGGCTTCGAGGCTGCGCGCCAATTGATCGGCGTCCAAGAACAGGCTTGCCACTCGATATACGGCGTCTTCCTGTTTGCGAGCCACTTCCACTCCCGCGCCCCGCACGCCCTCATTGGCCTGCGCGCCCAAGTAGCTCTGCGGACGGTTAAAGATCGACATCACCGTGCGGGCTTGCAGAATGGAGGGCGCGCTGCCGTCGATACTGGTGGGAAACCCGGATGTATAGGCCGCGCCGCTGCCCGCGAAGAGTTTGGGGACGAATGCGTCCCGCACGATGGTGGTCTGGTAGCGCGCCTTCTGTTGATCCAACCGCGCAAGAAGGACGTCGGGATTCTGCGCAAGGGCCATTTCCACGGCCTCCCGCATCGTCATGGTACGGATTTCGGCGCCGGCGCACACTGCGAATGCAAGGAAGAACAGCGAGTGTTTCATACTTTCTCAGTGTAGCGGGGCGGGAGGACCAGCCTCGAAGTAAGGGATCACCAGAGCGATCCGGCCGCTAATAGGCGAAAAAGTCGAGCGGCGCGATCGCGGTGATCTTCCATTGGCGGCCGCGGCGCTGCACGGTGCACTTGACGACGCGGCGGCGAGTCTCTTTCTGCGCGTTGATGGCGTTCTTGTGATTGAGGATCAGAAGCCAGTCGAGTTCCAAGGTTTGCTTGCTTTCACTGCCCTCGCTGGAAATCACTTCCACGGATGAACCGACTTCGTGCGCGCCCAGTAGTCCCTCAATACGCTCGCGCAGTGCGGCGTAATTGGGAAGGCTTTTGTCGAACTGCTCGAGAAAGGCCGAGGCGTCGCCGTTGGCCAACGCCTCGGCGGCGTTAACGAATAGCTGAAGCACGCCCGCGGAAGGCTCCGCCCTAACCGAAGCCGGCATCAGGAATACAACCGCGGCGACCAGTGATGCCGTCCATTGCATGATCACGTCCGGTAGCTGGCGTTGATGCGTATGTAGTCTTCGGTCAAATCGCACGTCCAGAAGCGCGCGCGGCCGCTGGCACGCCCGGGCGTTCCGCGTCCGCCGCGCAAGGAAAACCGGATATGGCAATCGCGCTCGTCGAGCCTCGCTTTCAATTCATCTTCCTCGAAATCCGCCGCCAGTCCGGCGCGGCACACGGGAATGCCTTGCATGTCGATATCGGCTTTGCGCGGATCGAAGGCCACGCCCGCGTATCCGGCGGCGCACAACACGCGTCCCCAGTTTGGATCCGAACCGGCGATGGCCGTCTTCACCAGCGGCGAATTGGCAATGGAACGCGCTATCTTGGCGGCATCCGCCTCATTGCGCGCGCCTTCCACGTCGATGGTGATCAGCTTCCGCGCGCCCTCGCCGTCGCGCGCGATTTGCATGGCCAAGGATTCCAACACGCCGGTGAGCGCGGTTTCGAAGGCCTTAGCGGAGGGCCGCGCGCCGGAGGCGCCGTTGGCCAATACGGCGATCGTATCGTTAGTGGACATATCGCCGTCCACCGAAAGCCGGTTGAAGCTGACTCCGGCGGCCCGTTTCAACGCCGCGCGCAGCGTGGAAGCGTCAACCAAAGCGTCCGTCACCACGAAGCACAGCGTAGTCGCCATGCTCGGATGAATCATGCCGGCTCCCTTAGTCATGCCTGCAATCCTGGCCACTTTGCCGCGCATGGAGATCTCCGCCTGCGCCGTTTTGGGTACGGTGTCGGTGGTCATGATGGCGGCCGCTGCTGCATGAAAGTGGCTGTGGTGCAGTGCCGCCACTAAGCCGGGTAGAGCCTTCTCGATCAGGCTCCCGTCCATCTCCACGCCGATCACGCCGGTGGAGGCAGGCAGCACCCGCTCCGGCTTCACTCCCAGCGCCTGCGCCGTCGCCCGTACGGTGTCCAAGGCCACGCGCGCGCCGGTCCGCGTGGCGCAGTTCGCGTTGCCCGCATTCACCAGGATTGCCGACGCCTTACCCTTGGACATTCGCAGGTGCTTGCGCGCAAGTTCCACCGGCGCGGCCGCTACGCGGTTCGTGGTGAACACCGCCGCAACGACCGCGGGCTTATCGGAAACGATCAGCGCGACGTCGTCTTTCGCGATCTTGCGGATGCCGGCGTAGGTTGTCGCGTAACGGAACCCCAACGGCATGCTCATTGCAACACCTCACTGTCCGCCAAAATAAACCCGTTCAAGAACACCGCCGCCGGCATTCGTTTCTTTCCTTCCAACTGGACCTCCCGCAACTCCAGCGATTCGCCGTCACCGCAGCCGGCGTACAAATTCCTATTGATGACACGGAGCGCGCCAGGCGGCAACCGCGGCGTTCCCAGGGCCGCCCGCCAAATCTGAAAACGCTGGCCGCGCAGAAAACCATAGCCGCCCGGCCACGGTTCGAATCCGCGAATCCGATTCAAGATTTCGCGCGCCGAAAGACGCCAATCAAGCTTCCCATCTTCTTTTTTAAGGATTGGCGCGTAGGTGGCCTGAGCATCGTCCTGCGGTTCCGGGTGGATGGTGGGCAACTCCGCGAGCGTCCGCGTAAGGAGATCCGCTCCCGCTGCCGCCAGCCGCGCCGACAGCTCGGGCGCCGTTTCTTCCGGCCCTATTGCCGTCTCCCATTTGAGGAGCATATCGCCGGTGTCGAGGCCTTCGTCAATCTTCATGGTGGTGGCGCCCGTGCGAGTCTCACCGCGTGCGATGGCCCATTGAATCGGCGCCGCCCCACGGTATTCCGGCAAGAGGGACGCGTGCAGATTGATGATGCCATGCGGCGGGATAGCGAGAATCGATGCGGGGATGATCTGCCCGTAGCCCACCACCGCAATAGCATCCGGCTTGAGCGCGCGAATTTGCTCCACCACTTCTGGCCGCTTTACTCGCTCCGGCTGATGCACGGGCAAGCCCAGCCTCAAAGCCGCCTCTTTCACGGGAGGCATGGCGAGGGTCCCTCCACGGCCCTTGGGTCGATCCGGCTGGGTGAAGACGGCAGCCACCACGTGGCCGGCTTTGACGATACGCTCCAAGCTTGGAACCGCGAACGCAGGCGTCCCCATGAAAAGTAACCGCTGAGGTCCGGAACGGGAGACGGGAGGCGCCGTCACCTATTCATCACTCCCACTCTCCGGCTTTTTGCAGCTTGCGGATCCTCCGTCGTATCAGATCGCGCTTCAGCGCGCTCACATGGCTGATGTAGAGTTTTCCGTTCAGATGATCGGTCTCGTGCAGAAATGCGCGCGCCAAAAGATCTTCGCCGGTCAATTCGAACGGCTTACCGGTGGCGTCCTGAGCACGCACTGTCACCCGGTGCGGACGCGCGACCTGCTCCCGGAAGGTGGGCAGACTCAGGCAACCTTCTTCGCTTTTCTGCGATCCTTCCGTCTTGACGATCTCCGGATTAATCAGCACGATTCGCTGCGCCGCATCCTCGCCGCTGGAAATATCGATCACCGCAACGCGCTTACCGACGCCGATCTGCGGCGCCGCCAGACCG
>CAMAUG010000133.1 GCA_945861255.1 Candidatus Sulfopaludibacter sp. SbA3 | reverse complement strand
GTATCGCAGGACGGCAAACCTGGGGTCGGGGAATTCGCTCAGTCTCGCCGCGGCTTTCACCCGAATCCTGGCCACATGCCCGGCGATGAGGCGCACTTCGCTCGCGCCCGAGCCCACCTCGGTTCCCTCGACGCTGAAGTCGATCAAGTGGCTCTTGCCGTCACTCACGTACGAACGTCCCGCCCGAATTCCGTCGATCCACCCGCGATAGGTCAGCCGGTCGAGCTTGACGTAACTACGTCCCATTCCGACGCTGCTGTCGTAGATGCAAGGGAAATCGGTCTCGCCGCTGATGCGCGTACGGAAGCCGGCGTTCAGCGTGTGATACCAGATGTTCAGCTCCCACACCGACGGCGTATCCACGGCGGAAATAAAATCCACCGTGTCAGGCTGAGTTACATCGACGACATACTCGTTCGCCCCGATTCCATCGAAAGCAGGCATCTCGTAATTAGGCAACTGGTCCGACTTAACTTGCAGTCCCCATCCGGAGTGCGAGAAACCGGCGACGGCGCCCTGCGACTTGGCCCACCGCAGCACGGGGTAATCCCAGGAAGGCCATTGTTCGATCCGCGTCGTGCCGGGATAATCGTCTTCCTTCAAACCCATCAGGACCAAGTGGCCGGCGTGGCTGGAGGGGAACCCGGAGACTTCCACGTCATAGTGCAGCAAGTTCCGAGCTTTCGACACTGCGCTGTCCTGGCCTGTGAAGAAGCCCTTCTGGTGATACCAGGATGGTCCCCACGTAAGAACCGCGCCGGTGTTCAGCCCTTCGCCGAGCACTTGCCGCATCATATCCTCGGCCGTCACTCCTTCGGTCGGATTCTTGTAGTGCGAACATCCGGCCGCGTGGATGTGATGATCGCCCGACCACCAGCCGTACGCTGACGGATCAATCCAGCGCTGCAACTGAAACGACAGTTCATCCGGTCCGTTCGCGGTGGCGGCAAATTCCTTGATTAGGGCGAGATATTCCGGCCCACCGGAGTATTCGCAGCTGAAGGGGCCATTCGGCAAGCTGATGCGCTCGCCTTCCATGCGGTAGATCTGCGGCTGGAACGGAAAGTCGGGCGCCAGCCGTTTGGATCGATTGGGGTAGATCCGTGCCTGCCGGTCCCGAATGATGAACGACGCAAACGACGGATCGCCCTTTTCGTTTTTGACGTGCATCAGGACGGACCGGGCGGGCTTGCAGTCGAACACGATCACGACATCGTTCCGAAAACCGATGTCCTGCGTACCCTGGCCCACATTAAACGCGATCTGCGCCGAGCGCTGCCCGCGGTCCCGGCTGTAGATTTCGAGCACCACGTATTCAACGGTCAACCCAGAGAGCCTCTGCGCCATCGGAGATCTCTCGTAAATGGAGAAATCCGCCCAGCGCTCCCTTACCGTCTGCACGGTGATCTCCTGCTTCGGCTCCGGCTCCCCGCGAGACGTGAGGAAAGTGGGCCCGCTGTTGGGGCTTTCCACTACCAGCCTGGCCCGGACGGCGGCCTGGTTTTCAACTTTGACTAGAAACAGCCGCGTGCCACCTTCCACCAGCTCAGGTTTGGCGTCACCCTGGGTCACTTTGACGCGACTCTCAGGGTTGATATTGACCACCGCCAGCACGTAGGGATCAAGCAACTCCTGAAGCGCTGCCACGGCTTGCTCTTCGTTGTTCACGCTGAGGATGGCGTTGATCTTGTCATGAACCTCTGCCGGCAAAGGTTGACCAAGATAGGTCAGCGCGTCCTCAAGCCGGCGTACGTGCTGGGCCAGCGGCTGAAGCGCAACTACGGGTTGCGCCTGTGCCCGCAGACGCCCAAGCGCAGCCGGCATGAAGCACGCCACCCGAAGCATTCCACGCCTCGTCCAACTACAGCGTTGCATGCGGCTCACCCGGGCGGGAAATTCCATTTCGAGTTTCCTCCAGCCAGAGAGTGTACACCAAACGGCGGTGCGACGGGCTGTTGCGCCACACCAGTTATGTTGCGTGGTGTTGCGCCACTCCGCTTGTGTTGCGTGCGCTACGCCATGGAGCGGGGACCATAGAGCGGCGACATTGCGCCCGACGCGTGGCTCCGCTAGGATTGGAGCTTCCCGACGGATTGGGAGGAGGCAGCTATGTTCCGAAGGCCGTTTCACCAGACAGCGCTCTTGCTCACGCTAGGCACCGCGCTATCGGCGCAGTGGATCAACTATCCCACTCCCGGCATTCCTCGAACCAAGGACGGCAAGCCGGACCTTTCGGCGCCTGCACCGAAAACGCGGGAGGCTAACCCGGACTTATCGGGAATTTGGAAAATCGTACCTTCCAAGAAAGCGCAGGCGCGGAGGGAAGGTGTTGGCCCTAATCTGATCGATTACATGCCGGACGGTTTTGAGATTCCATTGCTGCCGGAGGCTGCGGCGTTGTACAAGCAGCGATCCCTGGCCTTGGGGGCGGGCAGGCCGTCGGAGCGTTGCCTGCCGCATGGAATCCCGGATGCGATGAGCGTCAGCCAATTCAAGTTGGTGCAGAATCCGGGGTTGCTGTTAATCCTTTACGAGGAGTTCAATCACTATCGCCAGATTTTCACCGACGGCCGTCCGTTTCCCAAAGATCTGAATCCAGCCTGGTTCGGCTCTTCGGTCGGGAGATGGGAGGGGAACGCGCTGGTGGTGGAGACCAGGGGATTCAATGACCAGACGTGGCTGGACGATTACGGCCTGCCCCACACGGAAGCGATGCGCACCACGGAGCGTTTTGAGCGTACAGACTTCGGGCACATGGCGCTCCGGATCACGATCGACGATCCCAAGGCGTATGCCAAACCGTGGTCGGTCGATTGGCAGTTGGTGCTGCTTCCCGACACGGAATTGATTGAAGACATTTGCGAGAACGAGAAAGACGTTCAGCACATGCAAAAAAGGTGATGCCGATCTCTCGCTTACTGCTCCGACGCATGCCATCGGCGTAGCGTGATGTAGCTCACCAGATTGATCAGTCCGAAAAGCGCCAGCCCTAACACCGATGCCAGCAGCACGGCCGCGAATACTTTGTCGACGCGCTGCTGGGTGCGCGCCACGTCCACGACCGATCCCAGGCCCTGTCCGCCGATGAATTCGCCCACGATCGCGCCGATCACCGCCAGTCCTGAAGCCACGCGCAGCCCGGTTAGGATCTGCGGCAGCGCCGCCGGGAAGCGAAGCTTGAACAGCGTCGCTTTCCGGGACGCGCCATACAGGCGGAACAGGTCGCGCAGTGCCGGCTCCGTGGACAGGATTCCCGCCAACGTGTTCGCGATTACCGGAAAGATGGACACCACGAATGCCGACGCCACCACGGTGCGCGTGCCGTAGCCGAACCAGATGACCAGCAGCGGCGCGATGGCGATAATCGGCACCGTCTGAAAAAACACGGCATAGGGGTAGAATGCCCGCTGGATCGCGCGCGATGAGGAAAGAAACACAGCCACGGCGATGCCTATTACCGTGCTCAGCAGGAATCCGGTGATCGCACTGATGGAGGTCGCGGTGATCGCTCCCAGCAGTTCGCCAGAATCTTGAACCATGGCGCGCATTACGGAACTGGGCGCGGGAATCAAGTAGGCGCGCACCCAGCCCTGGCGCACGGCCAACTCCGCGGCAGCCGTCACTACGACGAACGGAACCAGCGCGGGGATGGCGGATTTGAGGCTTCTCACCTTCCTATTCTTCCTCCATCGCTTGCAGCAATATTTTCATCTCCTGCCCATAGCGCGGGTCCAGGCGCAGCTCGTCATTGCGCTCCGGCAGATCCAGGCGGCGGTCGAGTTTGATCCTGCCGCCCCTGCGCGCCAGCACCACGGAGCGGTTCGCCAGGAACGCGGCTTCTGAAATGGAGTGGGTCACGAAGATCACTGTTATTCCGCGGTCACGCCACAATCCGCGCAGCTGTAAGTCCAGCTTGTGGCGAGTGATCTCATCCAGCGCGGCGAAGGGCTCGTCCAGCAGCAGCAGGCGAGGCTCGGTGACCAAGGCCCGCGCCAGCGACACTCGCATGCGCATGCCGCCCGAAAGTTGCGCCGGATAGCGATCCGTGGTGTCGCCCAAGCCGATCAGCGCCAGCTCCCGCCGGGCCCTGGCGTGGCGTTCCTCGCGCTCGACGCCCATCAGCTCCAGAGGCAAAGCCGCGTTGTCGAGCACGGTGCGCCACGGCAGCAGGTGGGCGTCCTGAAACACAAACGAAGTTTGGAACCGGTCGCTGTCGGGTTCCAGCCGGATCGCTCCGCCGTCAGGCTTGGAGAGCCTCGCAATGATGCGCAGAAGTGTGGATTTCCCGCAACCGGAAGGCCCCAGTATGGCCAGGAACTCGCCCGCATCCACGCTCAGGTCCAAACCATCGATCACCACCAGCTTGCCGCGGCCGGAGGGATTCTCAAACTCGCGGCGGATGCCGTTGAGGTGCAGCGCCACGCCACCGGTCGAGATCCCGGACGCACTCATGGTTACTTTAAGTGTAGGGCGTCGGCGGCGCGAACCACTTTAGCGTCCGGCGGGCGCTGCGCAGAACTTCTCGAACGCGGCGGTGAGCTTGCTCGAGATGGAGATGGGGTCGCTGCCCTCAATGTCGCGGCGGTGCAGCATGAACACCGGTTTGCCGTCCTGGAACAGGGCCATGGAGGGCGAAGACGGCGGATAGTCGTGCAGGATAGCGCGCAGATGCGCCGTGGCCTCGTCATCGCCGCCTGCGAACACAGTAGCGGCTTTGTCCGGACGCACGGTGTTCTTTAGCGCCATGCCCACGGCGGGCCGAGCCTTGCCCGCGGCGCACCCGCACACGGAGTTCACCACCATTAGAACGCTGCCGCTCCCCGGAGCGAGGAAGCGATCCACGTCCGCGGGCGTCCGCGCCTCCTCCACGCCAAACCGGGTCAAGTCTTCCCGCATGGGGATAATGAATCGTTCAGGGTATGCCACGCCTTAAATTTAGCAGACTTCAGATGGGCGCCGCCGGGCCAAAGCTGGCGCCACCGGGCCGAACTGGTTGCCGCCAGCGGCGCGCCCTTTGGCCGGGACCATGCTAAATGGAAGCCGGCCCTGGAAAATCACGAATTGATCCGTCGGAGACAGGCCGTGCAGAATCGGCGGGACCGGCGGGCTATTTCGACTTTGCTGGGACGACTCCTCCTTTAGGGTCGCCCGTCTCAACAAAGTTCTTAAGCCGCGTGAATTGTTGCGCCAACACCCCGTCTACCGGTGCAGCCCACGTGTTCAAGCCTGCGGGAAGATATCCCGCTACGGAGTAAGTTACATCCAACTTCGTCGCGCCGTTGACGGTGGTCAGCCCGATGATCATGCTCCCCGTCGCTGCGATCGATTGCAGTGGCCCCAAGCCTCCGGAGAGCACCACTTGTTTGCCGGGCGCCAGAAACACCACTTCCATGTGACGTACGCCACCCTGATCTGGAAGCTTCTCGCAGAAGCATCCGCCCGCGCGTTCCTCAATGCTCAGATTGCGTGCGTCGCCGGAGAAGCTATGCGCAGGATCCCACCATTCGCCGACGTTGCGGACCAGCTTCCGGTACACCTCGGCGGCGGGCGCTCGGATGGCGAACGAATTCTTGACGGTGAATCCGCCGGTGCCGGAGTCGGCCACCTCCGCGAAGCAAGACGGCGGCAGGGAACAAATTACGATGACAAGAAGAATCAGCCGGTGGTTCCGCATGCCTCTTATTCTAGTCCCAGAATTCCGTTGGAATGAAGTACTTGTGCTATAACAGCAGGCAGCAAGTGAGTGTCCGGCGCTAAACTAGGGCGAGGTTTGTTCGGATGCGAGTCTGGATGGTTTTCGCAATGGCGGTTTTGGCGGTGGGGACCACGCCCTCATTTGCACAGACTCCTGCCGCGCCGCGCTCTACCTTCACGCAGTATTGCTTCACGTGCCACAACCAGCGGCTGAGAACCGGCGGACTGGTGCTGGAGTCGCTCGACCTCTCGCACGTCTCAACCGATGCGGAAACCTGGGAAAAGGCCGTGCGTAAACTGCGTGCCGGCTTGATGCCGCCGGCGGGAGCGCCGAAGCTGGATGCGGCGGCGCGCGACGCCTTGGCTACCTGGCTTGAGACGGAGCTCGACCGCAACCTTGCCCAGCGCCTGCCGCCGCCGGGCCTGCATCGGCTGAACCGCACCGAATACGCCAACGCCATTCGGGATCTGTTGGCGCTGGAAGTGGACGCGTCCCTGTTCCTGCCCACCGACGATTCCACGCACGGCTTCGACAACATCGCGGGGGCACTGGGTGTTTCCCCGGCGTTGCTCGAAGGCTACATGTCCGCAGCGGGGAAGATCAGCCGTTTGGCGGTCGGCGATGTGACGGCATCCACGCAGACGGTGTATGCGGTTCCAGAAGACAGCACGCAGAACTATCACGTGGAAGGGCTGCCTTTCGGCACGCGCGGCGGGATGCTGATCCGCCACGAATTTCCAGCCGACGGCGAGTACGCCTTCAAGGTAACCTCCGTCAAGCGCGGCAACATGGGCAACGGGCGCGCGTTCGGCGACATCGCCGGGGAGAAGCTGGAAATTCTGGTGGACGGCGAACGCGTCGGAATTTTCGATTGGGATCAAGAGACGGCGGCCCAGCCGGGCTCCGTGTTTGAGCCCGGGACCGTGGATCTCCGCATTCCAGTGAAAGCCGGGCTGCACGCGATCGGAGTGACGTTCCTGGCCACCAACTACGCGCCGGTGAACGATCATAACGGGCAGTTCCTGCGCTCCACCATCGAGACCGGGGGGATTCCGGGCTTCACGTTTTTCCCGCACGTGGGCACCGTCAGGATCGCGGGTCCGTTCAACGCGAAGGGCGCGCGGGATACAGCGAGCCGGCGGCGCATTTTTGTATGCCAACCGAAGCAGGCGTCCCAGGAAACAGCGTGTGCGCGCCAGATCCTGGCGCAACTGGCCCGGCGGGCATTCCGGCGGCCCTCGGGCGATCAGGATCTGGAAGTATTGATGAGCTTCTACCAGGCAGGCCGCAACAAGAAAGATTTCGAGACCGGCATTGAGGCGGCCCTGCAACGCATTCTGGCCGACCCCGAGTTCCTGTTCCGCAAGGAGCGCGAACCGGCGAGCCTTGCGCCCGGCCAAACATGGCGGATCAGCGATCTGGAACTGGCTTCGCGGCTGTCATTTTTCCTATGGAGCACCATCCCCGACGATGAACTGCTGGGGTTAGCGACACAGGGCAAGCTCAGGAATCCGGCGGTGCTTGAAAAGCAAGTGCGCCGCATGCTGGCCGACGGGCGCTCCCAAGCGCTGGTCACGAACTTCACCGGCCAGTGGCTCAACCTGCGCGGCTTGCAGAGCCAGGCCCCGGTGACAATGCTATTTCCCGATTTCGACGACAATCTGCGCCAAGCCTTCCGGCGCGAAGTGGAGATGCTGTTTGCCAGTGTGATGCGTGAAGATCGCAGCATTGTGGATCTGCTGACCGCCGACTACACTTTCGTGAACGAGCGGCTGGCGCGGCACTATGGAATCCCGAACATCTATGGATCGAACTTCCGGCGCGTGATGCTCACCACAGAGTTTGACGCGCGGCGCGGACTGCTGGGCAAGGGAGCGCTGCTGACGGTGCCTTCGCAGGCGGGGCGAACCTCACCTGTGCAGCGCGGCAAGTGGTTCCTGCAAACGTTTTTGGGCGTGACGCCTCCCGATCCGCCTCCTGACGTACCGGCGCTGAAACCCAAGGAAGGCGGCTTGACGGGCGGCAACCTGGGCCGTGAACCCAGCATGCGCCGGATGATGGAAGAACATCGCGCCAATCCGGCGTGCGTGGGCTGCCACCGCATCATGGACCCGATCGGGTTCTCGCTCGAAAACTTCGACGCCGTCGGGGCGTGGCGCACTCTGGATGGAGGCAGTCCCATTGACGCGTCCGGCGTGCTTTCCGACGGCACTCCCCTGGATGGTCCAGCAAGCTTGCGCGGCGCGCTGCTGCGTTACAGCGATCAATACGTGCGCACCGTGACGGAAAAGCTGTTGACCTACGCGCTGGGGCGCGGCGTCGAGTATCACGACATGCCGGTGGTCAGATCGATTGCGCGGGACGCCAAGCGCGAGAACTACCGGTTTTCATCGCTGGTTTTGAACATTGTGCGGAGCCCGCCGTTCCAGAGCAGCATGAAGGAAATGGAGAGCAGCGGAGTGAGCGCGGCGGCGGTACGATAATAGCAGGCGAAATGACGGTCACGACAAAAAAACACCTGTCCCGCCGCACCATGTTGCGCGGTGCCGGGGTCGCACTTGCACTCCCGCTGCTCGACGCGATGTTGCCCGCCCAGACGCCTCTTGCAAACACCGCCGCGGTTCCCAAGACACGCTTCACCGGCATCTTCGTCCCGCACGGGATGGCCCCGGGATATTGGGTTCCGAAAACCACCGGCGCGGGCTTCGAGTTTCCTCTAATCGTGAGTCCGCTGGAACCCTTCCGGGACCGGACCGTCATTCTCAGCGGCATGTATTCGAAATCCGCCGAGCCGCCGCCGGGCGTGAGCGGCGCCGACCACTGGGTGGCCGCCGCGTACTTGTGCGCCGACAAACCAAAAAAGACGGCTGGTGCCGACATCTACGACGGAACCACCATCGATCAGATCATCGCCCAGCGCATCGGTCAGGACACGCTGCTGCCGTCGCTGCAATGCGGCATTGACGACCCGGGCGCGAACTCCAGCAACTGCGGCGAAGGCTACAGCTGCGCATATACGAACTCGATTTCCTGGGCCACGCCCACCAAGCCTCTGCCGATGGAGATCAACCCGCAGGTGATTTTCGAGCGCCTGTTCGGTGACGGCAGCACCGTCGAAGAGCGTGCCGCGCGCCGCGAACAGGATCGCAGCATTCTCGATTCCATCACCAAGACGATGGGCCGTTTCAAGCTGGATGTGGGCGCAATCGACCGTGTGCGCCTGGACGAATACTTGCAAGATATCCGCGAGATCGAGCGCCGCTTGCAGATCGCCGCCAAAGCATCCAACGCCGTGCCGTCGCCGGAGGTTCCGAGCGGAGTGCCGGAGTCATTCGACGATCACATAAAACTGCAATTCGATTTGCAGGCGCTGGCATTCCAGGGCGACATCACACGGGTCTCGACGCTTCTCTACGCGCGCGACCTGACGGGCCGCACGTATCCGGAGAGCGGCACCACTATGAGCTTCCACGGTGGATCGCATCACGCCGAAGATCCCAAACGCATCTCCGATTATGCCAGGCTCAACCAATATCACGTGAAGATGCTGGCTTACTACGCCGCGAAGTTGAAGTCGATTCCCGATGGCGACGGGAACCTGCTGGACCATTCGGTGATTCTGTACGGCACCAATATGGGGAATTCGAATCAACACCTGCATTACGACGTGCCGCATATTCTCCTGGGTGGAGCAAGCGGGCAATTGAAGGGCGGCCGCCACCTGGCTTTCCCCTCGCGAACCCAAACCACCGGCAATCTGCTGCTGAGCCTGCTCCGTATCTTCGGGATCGAACAGGATTCGATCGGCGACAGCACCGGAGTGCTGCCTGGTTTGGTTTAACTGGTTTGGTTTAACTGGTTTGGTTTAACTGGTTTGGTTTAACT
>CAMAUG010000132.1 GCA_945861255.1 Candidatus Sulfopaludibacter sp. SbA3 | reverse complement strand
GAGCCTTGCGGACGGAGGTGTTCAGCAGACGCACGTTGTTGTAGATTTCGTCCGCGTGGTAGTCGCGGGGGCCCATCCACGTGCCCGCTTCAATGCCCGCCACTTTCAGGCCGGCCCGTGCCAGCGGCAGCACCGCCACCCCACCCGCGGCGCCCAAGCCGATTATCGCCACGTCCACCGGTTTGAGCGTTGTGGCCATACTCTATCGCTTCGGCCAAATCACGCCCTGGTCCTTCGCCGTGATCGGACCCAGGCCCTTATAGACGAATTTCTGCAATCGCTGTCCGCGATAGGTCTCCGTCGTATAGATATTGCCCTTGGAGTCGGTCGCGATGCTGTGCACGCCATAGAACTGGCCCGGCTGCCGGCCGCCCTCGCCGAAGGTCGTCAACAATTCCAACGACAGGCGATCCAGGATATGCACGCGGTCGTTCTCCCCGTCGGCGACATAGATGTACTTCTGCTGCGGGTCCTTTGAGAATGCGATGTCCCACACGGAACCGGAACCCAGGGTTTCCTTCTTGATGTAAATTTCCTTCAGGAACGTGCCATCCGGTTTGAAGACCTGGATGCGGTCGTTCTGGCGGTCGCACACATAGAGCATGCTGT
The DNA here is from genome assembly GCA_945861255.1 of Candidatus Sulfopaludibacter sp. SbA3. Taxonomy (GTDB): domain Bacteria; phylum Acidobacteriota; class Terriglobia; order Bryobacterales; family Bryobacteraceae; genus Palsa-187. The sequence continues at coordinate 9,019 of CAMAUG010000132.1, read as the reverse complement.
CGTTGGACATATCCGCACAGTGCACCGGATTGCGGAACTGCTGATCCGGCGGCGCGGTGGGATTGTACGGAGGCACCGGCGCGTCGCTCGGCACTTTCCCGTAAGCACCCCAATGCCGCTTATATTTCCCGGTCTCCGCGTCGTACACAATCACGCGGTGATTTCCGTATCCGTCGGCCACATACAATTCGTTCGACTTGGGATCGACCGTCGCCTTTGCCGGCAGCCTCAGATTTTCGGTGTCGTTACTACCTTTGCTGCTCTTCGGTTTTCCGATTTGCAGCAGGAACTTGCCCTGTTGGGTGAACTTCAGAACCGCGTTATCGGCAAAGGGATCCACGCGCCCGCCCGCGCCGCGCGCTCCGGTGGCTAGCTCCTCGTCCTGCCCGTTTAACGCGCCGCGCCCGCTGCCCGGCCCGCGGCCGTTGCCGCCGATCCACACGTTGCCCTTGAAGTCCACGGAAATCCCGTGATTCGATTCGGGCCAGTCATAACCTTGTCCTTTACCGCCCCAACTGCCCATCAGGTTGCCGGCTTGATCGAACTCCAGCACAGGCGGCGCCGCCTGGCAGCACATGGCTATCTTCGCGGTCAGATGCTGTTCGCCCGCTTCGAGCGATCCCGCGCGATGAATGATCCAGATGTGATCGCGATTATCCACCGATACGCCGATGGTCTGCCCCATCAGCCAGTGATTGGGAAGCGGCTTGGGCCATAGTGGGTCCACTTCAAACCGCGGGGCCGTGGTAGTGGCCGCCTCGACGACACTCTTCTTCTCAAGCACGTACGAGGCTGTGCCCAACACACCTAGCGTTGCTATGAAGCCCGTTCCAATATACAAGTTACGTTTCACAGGCGGTTTCTCCTTCCCGATCTGGCATTCTATTGACTCTACTCCAACCATGCGCGTATTGCCACCGGGTACCGCCGCCTGTCGAACCAGCTGCTGGGTGCGTATGCTGCGCGTGCGCGGACTCAGATCGGCGCGGACGCAGTATATATAATGGAGTCACGCATGGCGGGCATTCACAGACGTCGCATTGTAACCACCATCGCAACGGCCGTCGCGATCTTCGGCGCTTCGGTTGCGGCGTCCGGGCAGCAAGCGCCGCTGTCCGCGGATGCAGCGACGCTGGCGGAGATCGACCGGGTGATGGAGAACTATCGCCTCGACGAACACATCCCCGGCATGGTGTGGGGCGTAGTGCAGGACGGCAGGCTGGTGCACGCGAAGGGCGCCGGCGTGCAAGACGTCCAGGCGAAGCGCCCGGTTACCTCCGAGACGCTCTTCCGCATCGCGTCCATGACCAAGTCGTTCACGGCGCTCTCCATCCTGAAGCTGCGCGACGAAGGCAAACTGTCGCTGGACGCTCCCGCGGACACCTACGTGCCGGAGCTACGCGGCTGGAAGTATCCCACTGAGGATTCACCGAAGATCCGCGTGCGCGACTTGCTCACCCACACAGCCGGCTTCGTCACCGACGATCCGTGGGGCGATCGGCAGACGCCGTTGCCCGAAGACGAATTCACACGCTTGCTGAGCCGGGGCGTGCCATTTACGCGCACGCCGGCCATGGCGATGGAGTATTCGAATCTCGGCTACGCGCTCCTGGGACGGATCGTGGCCAACGTGTCGAGGCAGCCCTACAAAGACTACGTGCAGCGCACGCTCCTCGATCCGCTCGGTATGACGTCCACTGGATACGACGTAGCCGCGGCGCCCGCCGAACGGCGCGCCCTCGGCTATCGCTGGCAGGATGACGCCTGGAAGCTTGAGCCCACCATGGCCCACGGGGCGTTCGGCGCCATGGGCGGACTGCAAACGAGTGCTGCCGACTACGCAAAGTACGTGGCGTTCCTGCTCTCCGCCTGGCCCTCCCGCGACGGCGCGGACACGGGCCCGGTAAGGCGGTCGAGTGTGCGCGAGTTGTCGCAGGGTGCGAACTTCGCGTCGGTGCGTTCAAGGCCGGGTTCAAGCGGCCCCGAGGCGTGCCGTGGGGCCAGCACCTACGGCATGGGCATGTACGCCGTCACGGACTGCGAATTGGGCCTCACGTTAAACCACGGCGGCGGCTATCCGGGCTACGGCTCGCATGTGCTGATACTGCCGGAGTACGGTGTGGGCATCTTCGCGCTGGCGAACCGTACCTATGCGGGGCCGCGCGCACCCGTGTGGGACGCGGCCGTGGTGTTGCTGCGTGCGGGATATCTCAAGACCAGGTCCGCCGCCATCGCTCCCGCGCTCGCAACGGCCTATGCCGCCGTGCGCACCATCTTCACGTCGGGATCTGTCACGTCGGCGGGGGATGTCCTGGCCATGAACTTCCTGATGGATCGGGATGCCGAGCACTGGGCACGCGACCTGTCAGCTCTGAAGGCTCAGGTAGGCGCGTGCGATACCGCCTCCGCCATCGTTCCCAGCGGTGCACTGTCCGGCGATTTCACGTGGCGCTGCGCGCACGGACGCGTGGCGGGCAGGCTACTGCTGGCGCCCACGACCACGCCGCGCATCCAGGCGCTCAGTTTCGATCGCGCCACGCACTGACGCCGGAGCCGCTAGCGCATGTCCGCCGGTGCACCCAAACCGTTCATCGGGCGAACGGTTTCCTTGCCGGCTGAAACCGAATGCTTCATGCCCGCATCCAATAAATCGGGAGCTGGGAGTGGGCTTGCGCCCACCGACCTTCCTCCGGGCCGGCGGCAGGAGTCTTCAACCCTGGACATACCGCCGCTCCCCGCCCCCCATAAAGGAGCGGCGCCGCCTTACTTCTTGCGTGTGACGGTGGATGTTGAGAACAGATCGTCCGTCAGGTCCTGGTTAAACGTCACCGACTCCGAGAAGATCTGGAAGATTTTTTCGCCGTTGCGTTCCCGCGTGATCTGTTGCGGCCACTGGATGCCGCCGTTGTCGCGGTAGCGGCCGAAGCGTGTGACCTCGTCGTTGCGCTCCTTGGTCTGCGGATCGCGCGACGAGTATTTTTGCGCCACGGGCAACTTCGTGGACTGATGGAAATACACCGTCGTTACGCGGTTCTCCGAATCCAGGATGTCCACCACTTCCGTCGGCTGGTAATCCATCACCTCCAGGCCGCGCGATTCAAAGCTCAACCCCGGTTCGTTCAGGCGCTGGCGCAGGATGTAGAAGATATTGCGCAGCGTAGAGTCCTTATAGCGCGCGAATTGCTCTTTCGGCACCGGCTTCGCGCCGCGCCAGTTGATGTTGACGGCTTCATCTTCCCGAAACACCGTGGCTGTATCCTGATCCTTGCCGAACGCCTGGCGCTCGCGCAGCCCCAGCTCCTCGCCCGATTTCGATGGCGTGACCGTCAGATAACGGGTATAGATCTTCGCGATCGATAGACCCGACAACTCATCGCGATAGAACGAGTAGGCGCGGCCGGATTCGACGCGGTCTTCGATGGTCAGGAACTTATCGCCGCCCAGCGCGGCAACCGCTTCATCAATTACTTTCCTGGCGCGTTTGTCGGAAGCGGTCTGGCCCGCCTGCGCGAAAGCCGCCGCGGACAGCAACGCCAACGCCAGGCTGCTTGCCGCCAGCCGCGCAAGACCCCTCGCGGCTGCCTGCGGCGCGCGGCTGGCTGCCACCGGGCGCATGGCGCCGCCGATTCGCGCACTAACCAAAGGGCATGTCCCCTGCAACGGTGCTCTCATTTTGGCTCCGGAATCGTCAGATCGATGGCCTCCACCTTACCCAATCCAGAAAGAGGCTTGCCAAATTCCTTGGGATTCCCCACGGCGACCATCGTCAGGTCCTCCGAGCGGATCCGCTCCTTATAGACGCGCAGCACATCGGCGCGGGTTACGGCGGAAATTCGTTTTTGATATTGGAATAGAAAATCTTTGGGGTAACCGAAGTATTCGTACATCAGCACGCGGTTGAGGGTCTTCGAAGGGCTATCGAAATTAAACACGAAACCATTCAGAACGGCGTCCTTCGCCGTCTGCAACTCCTGCTCCGTCACCAGCGTGGCGCGCATCTTGTCAAGCTCCGCCTTGGCCGCCGCGATCGCGTCCACCGAACTGGCCGACTTGGTGCTGCCCGTGATGCGGAACGTTCCGGGGTGGTTATATTGGGCCCCCCAGCCCGCCCCCACCGAATACGCCAGCCCGAGCTTGGTGCGGATCTGCGACATTAAACGGCTGGTGAATCCGTTGCCCAGGATATTAGATGCCACCTGAAGCGCCGGATAATCGGGATCGCGCAACGTCCCGCCCAGCAACCCCAGCGAGAAAAACGTCTGCGTGACGTCAGTCTTCTCGGCCAGAAATACGCCCGGCGCGGGCTTTGCGGCGACCACCGGAAAGGGAGGCACCCCCGGTTGCTCCACCTTCCAGCCCACGAACAATTGCTCCAGGCGGTCCTTCATTTCCGCCGCTGAAAAATCCCCGTAGACCGCCAGCATGATGTTCTTCGGGAAGTAATGCCGGCGGTAAAACTGCTGCAGATCGTCGCGCTTGATGCGTGCCAGGTGTTCGTACTCAATAGTCCACCCGTAGGGCGTCTGGCGTCCGTACAGGATGTTCGTCAACTCGCGCTCGGCGATCGATTGCGGGTCGTCGTTGCGGCGCGCAATGCCTCCGCGAAGCTGGTTGAGCGTCAGGTCGATCTTGTCCTGCCGGAACTCGGGTTCGGTCAAAACATCTTTGAAGATCCGCAGCACTTGATCGGAGGATTCCTTCAGGCCGGAAAAACTCACCGTGGCGCTGGTTTCGCCCATGTTCGATTCCACCGAAGCCGCGATGTTTTCGAGCTCCTCGTCAAGCTGATCGCCGGTCCTGGCGCGCGTGCCGCCGGCGCGCTGCACCTCCGCCATCACCTGCGACAGGCCCCGTTTGTCATCCGGGTCGAACAGATTGCCGGTGCGCACCAGTGCGAAACCGCTGACTACGGGCAGCTCGTGATCCTCCAGCAGGAATATCCGCATGCCATTCGATAACGTGAACGCCGCCACGTCCGGAATCTTCACCTGCTTCAACGGGGGGAATTTCAAGTCCTTGTACGTAGGAATCGCAGCATCCGGGGAGACCGCGGCCGGCGCTTGCGCCCACCCGGCAACGGCGGAAGCCAGCAACAAAACCAGGGCTCTCATTTCGCGCCTCCAGTTTCGGCGGCCGCAGGCACGTAGCTGTATGCCACCGTCCGGTGTTCGGTGACCAAATACTGTTTTGCGACTCGCTGCACATCGTCCGCGGTGACTTTTTCATAATCTTCCAACTCGGTAAACAGAGTGCGCCAATCGCCGCGGTTCACGTAGTAGCTGCACAGTTCCACCGCAAGTCCAGTGTTGCTCGCCAGCTTGCGGATCAACCCCGCGCGCAGCTTGGTTTTGACGCGCATCAATGTGGCGGCGTCGACTCTTTCTTTCTTGACGCGGTCGATAATCCCGTAGAGCGCCTTCTCGCTCTCCTCCACCGTGTGGCCCGGAGCCGGAGCTGAATAGAACAGGAACAGCGACGGGTACCGCCCGCCCGGAAACGTCGGCTGGCTCGCCGCGCCCAACGCGATTTGTTTGTCCCTCACCATTTCCTTGTAAATCATCCCTGTCCTTCCGCCTGACAATACTTCACTTAACACTTCCAGAGCGGCATCGTCCTGCGAATACTGATCCGGGCGCTTGAAACCGATCACCAGGAAGGGCTGCGCCGGCGACGCCACCGCCACTCGCTTCTCGCCTTCCTGCTGCGGCTCAATTGTACTCACAGGCGCCGGCAACGGACCCCGAGGCAGCCTCCCGAAGTACTTCTGCGCAAGGCGTTTAGCATCGGCGGGAGTGATGTCACCGGCAAGCCCCACGGTCATGTTCGCGGGCACATAAAACTGCTTGTAGAACCGCTCGGCCTGAGGCCGCCGGAAGCTCTCGATGTCGCTTCCCCAGCCGCCGGGCATCACGCGATAAGGATGAGCCGCGAAGGCTGTGGCCATCATCGCTTCCACCAATTTGCCCTGTGGACTCGATTCCACGCGCATGCGGCGTTCCTCGCGCACCACGTCGCGCTCCTTGTAAAACTCGCGAAATACCGGCGCCAGGAAACGCTCCGATTCCAGCAGGAACCACAATTCCGCGCGGTTCGATGGAAAGCTGTAGTAGTAGTTGGTGGAATCCTCGCCCGTGCCCGCGTTCATGTCCAGGCCGCCGTTCGATTCCACCACGCGGTCGTATTCGTTGGGCTCCACCAGATCGTCGGCTCTGGCAATGGCCGACGCCAGCGCTTTTTCGAGCGTCTCCACATTCGCCGAGTCCGCCCGGCGGCCCTTGCGGCGCTCGGCCTCCAGACGGTCATAGGCCCTCTCCACGGCGTCCAGCGCCGCTTTCTCCGCCGTCCAGTTTTTCGTGCCGATCGCCGGCGTGCCCTTGAACGCCATGTGCTCGAACATGTGCGCCAGGCCCGTCTGCCCGGTTGGATCGTTCACGGAACCAACGTTCACGTACGTGTGGAAGGAAACCACAGGCGCGTCATGGCGTTCAATGACGATAAAGTGCAGACCGTTGGCAAGCGTGAACTCCGTTACTTTCTTCTCGAATTCCTTCAGCGACTGCGCGGGCAACCAACTTGCCAGCAACAACAGAACCGGTAGGACTCTCATTGCTCCAGGGTAACAAGCCGTGTGCGGGGGGCGAGGAACGGCGGCGGTCGCGCACGGGGCGCGTTAGCGTTCAGCCAATCGCCCGCAGCAGCACTTCCGTTCGCAGAGGCTTATCCAGAATCCGGTCCGCCATGGCTCGCTCTGGCCGGCCGTCCAGGTCGGGAGTATAGCCGGAAAGCACGATGATGCGCACGGCCGGTGCGGCGGCGCGAAATTCGCGGATGAGGGTGAGGCCGTCAGTGGCCTCCGGCAAACGCAAATCCAACACCACGGTATCCGGACGCGACGCGTCAAACTGGGAGCGAGCCAAGTTGGCGTCGGCGGCCACCACCACCTCATGCCCGGCGCGTTCGAGAATCATTCGCCGCAGCTCCAGGCCCGCGGCGTCGTCATCCACCACCAGAACGCGAGCCATCAGGAAAATTGCACGGCGGCGATCACCAGTTGCGGCATCGCCTGGTTCCAACTTTCGGGAATTTCATCGAAGGGCAGGCGGAAGGATTTCGTATCGCCCGGTTTCAGGCCGCCCGTCCCCGGCCGCACAATCGCCACCCGCTTGCGCAGCACCAGTTGGCCGTAAGCATCGCGGAACACGCAGAAGATTTCCACGGTATTCACGTTCCGCCCGCCCGCGTTGCCGATCTTTCCTTCGATTTCCACCACGGTTTGCTTCATTAGGTTCTCAGTGGCTCTCATCTCGACATCGGTGAGCTTCAGATTGAGGGCGTATGCCTTCGCCTCCGGCGTGAGTTCGGTTTGTTGCCGCCCCTGCCGGTCGGCGTATTGCAGGTAGCCGTACACCGCTCCGCCCAGCGCCGCCAGCGCCACCGCGACATAGAGAACGGGACCGAAGCCCGCGGCGGCCGGCCTCGCGCCTTCCGATGTCCTTCGATTTGCCTCACTCGCCACTGATCGTCATCTCCCGGATCAGGATCGTGGGCGCGGCGATGGAGGACCGGAATTCCAGATCCGCTCCCACCTCTTCCACATCCATCAGCATCTGTTTCAGATTGCCCGCGATGGTGATGCCCGAAACAGGATACGCCAACTCTCCGTTCTCAATCCACAGGCCGGCGGCCCCCGAGGAATAATCGCCCGTTACGGTATTCCCTCCCCCACCAATCAGTTCTGTGACGTAGAAGCCGTTCCGGATTCCCGCGATCATCGCTTCCGGACTCCGCGTTCCCGCTTGCAGAAAAAAGTTGCCCGGACCGACGCCGGCGTTCCCGGCAATACCGCGCGATGCATTGCCCGTCGTCTTCATTCCCAGCTTGCGGCCCGTATAAGTGTTGAGCAGGTAACTCTTGAGTACGCCCCCCTCGATCACCATGGTGCGGCGGGATGCCACGCCTTCATCGTCGACCGGCGTGGTCCCGAACAAACCCGGGAGCGTCGCATCATCCACCACCGTCAGCGTGGCGGCCGCGATCTTTTCTCCGAGCTTGTCCGTTAGAAACGATGCGTGTTTATAGATCGCCGAGCCATTCACGGCGTCGAAAACATCGCCCAGCAGCGCCCGCGCCGTGCGCGGCTCGAAGATCACCGGAACTTTTTGCGTGGCCACCTTGCGCGCGCCCAAGCGGCGGATCGCGCGTTCGGCAGCGCGCCGGCCCACCGTGTCCGGACTTTCCAGGCGCGCGGCGATGCGGGCCGCCGTATGCCAGTAATCGCGTTCCATACCGCCGTTATCCTTCGCCACGGGCACCACGCTCAGGCCGCAGCTGGACGTCCGGTAGGCTCCGGAAAATCCACGCGAATTGGCGAACACGCGCCGCCCGATGTGCGAATCGAACGACGCACCTTCGGAATTCTGGATGCGTGGATCGAAATCGAACGCGGCGCGTTCGGCGGCTTTGGCCTGCTCGATTTTCCATTCGGCCTGCATGTGCGCGATGGCATCGTCGTACAGCTGCAAATCGCCCGCTAATGCGCCGAGGTCGGCGGCCTCCGGCAATCCGGCGTGCGGATCCTCGCTGGTGATGCGCGCCAAAGCGAGCGCGGCGTTCACCATCTTGGCGACACCCTCGGGCGACAGATCCGACGTATAGGACGACCCGGCGCGCTGCCCCCGCAGCACGCGGATTCCCGCGCCGCGCGAGCCGGCTTCCTTGAGGCTCTCCACTTCACGCATGCGCACGGCGGCGGAAAACTCTTCGCCCTCGGAGATGGTGCACTCGGCGTCCGTGGCGCCGCCGGCGAGCGCGCGCTCGACCGCGTCCGAGGCAAGTTGCTCCAGGTCTTCCTTGATCTTGGCTCCGCTCATCGTTGGGTCTTCGCTCCGCTCATCGTTGGGTCTTGGCTCCGCTCATCGTTGGGTCTTCGCTCCGCTCATCGTTGGGTCTTCGCTCCGCTCATCGTTGGGTCTTCGCTCCGCTCATCGTTGGGTCTTCGCTCCGCTCATCGTTGGGTCTT
>CAMAUG010000131.1 GCA_945861255.1 Candidatus Sulfopaludibacter sp. SbA3 | reverse complement strand
GCCCGAGAAAAACTGATCCACCAACTGCATACCCTCAATCACCTGCCCGAACGGCGCGAATCCCTGCGTGTCCAGGCCCGCGTTGTCGCTGAAGTTGATGAAGATCTGCGTTGTCCGCGTATTGGGGCCCGCCGTCGCGAACGTCAGCGTCCCGCGCTTGTTCGATTGCAGCACCTTGTCGTCGAAAAACTTAGCGTCCTCCCAGGCGTTGGCGACCTCGGGCCTCGCGGCAATGCCGAATTGTGCGACAAACCGAGGCAGCACTCGGAAGAATGCCGCGTCTGTGTAGAAGCCGTTGCGAATCAGGTTGAAGAAACGGTCCGCGCCCAACGGAGCCCACGCGCGCGTCACCTGGATCAGCACGTCCCCTTTGGTTGTCGTGAACTTCACCTTGTACAGTTCCGGCGCTTTCGCGCGCAGCGTGCTCGGTTTCAGCAAATCGGGTCCAGCGGGCGCGGCGACCTTTTTCGTCGCGGCAGGAGCCGTCTTCGCCGTCGCGGCAGGAGCCGCTTTCTTCGTCGCCGCCGGTGCGCCCGTTTTCGTCTGCGCCATCACCATTACGCAGGCCAGCATAGTAATGAATAAGGTCTTCATGATTCCCACATCATATCAAAACCAGCTTATCCTGGACCTCTCCGGTCACCCTTGCCCCATCGTCGCCCACAAAAACATCCACTTCCAGGCGCACTCCGAAGTCCGGCAGATAAATCCCCGGCTCCACCGAAAAACAAGTCCATGGGATGATCTTGCGCTCGTCGTGCGTCTCCAGATTGTCCATGTTCGCGCCGGACCCATGCACTTCGCACCCGATGTTGTGCCCCGTGCGATGAAAGAAGGCTTCTCCGAATCCCTGTGCAACAATGTGTTCGCGCGCGGCGTCGTCCACCTGATACCCGCGCAGATCCTCGCCCATCGCCACAGCATCTGTCACCCGCCGGATCGCCTTGTCGCGAGCGTCGCGTACCACCGTGAACACGCGCTCCACTTGCGCCGGAGGCCGCGGCCCGCAGAATCCCACCCAGGTGATGTCGTAGTAAACGGCATCGGGACGGCTGAGCTTCGCCCACATATCCATCAGCACCACGTCGCCCGCCTTGATCTCCGCCGAAGCGTCCTGTTTGGGCTCATAATGTGGATTCGAAGCGTTCGCGTTCACGGCCACGTCCGGCCCATGATCGTTCATCAGCCCCTGCTCGGCGAATCGTTCCAGGATGAACTGCTGCATCTCCCACTCCGTGACCCGCGCGCGCGCACGCAGCTTCTCTCCCACGCGTTCGAAAGCCAGACGCCGAATAACGTCGATGAGCCGCGCCGCTTCCATGTGGCTCTCCAGTTGATCCCTGGTCCAGCGCGATTCGAAATGCTGGATCAAATTCGCGGAGCTCACCACTTCCACGCCCGCGCCGCGCACCAGCTCCAGAGTTCCTCCGTCAACAAGAGACACATACGGCACCGCGCAATCCGGTGAATACTGCATCGCGATTTTCCGCGCGCCGCCCAGCATCGCGCGCAGCCCGTCCACCAGCGTGCTCCAACCTGCGTATCTGGCGTGCGTGCCAGGAAGGGAATCCAGCGTGTGCTCTTCAATGCGATGCACCAGCCCCCGTGGCTCGCCGCGCGCCGGAATATAGTAGAACCACCGCCGCGTCACCGGCGATTGCGGAGTAAGCTGCAGCACGCGATACGCCAGTGGATCGCGCCGGTGGTGGTCGAAGAACAACCACCCATCCAGATGTTCATCCCGCAACGCCGCTTGAAGTTCGTTGAGCCGCATACACGCCAGTGTAGCCCCGCTCAACTCCCCGTGCGAAAACTCCTCCGCGCCCGCCCCGGTACCGGAATCTTGTACCAGATCAAACAAAATTGGTCGAGAGCGAACAGCACGGCGCTCTCAAACCGCCGCCCCATCGCGATGTTCGCTTCTTTCTGCCACGCCGTCGCGAAGTCGCCGATGCCCACTAAATGGCTGCGCTGCGCTTCGGCGAAGCCGAGCCCTACGCCGAAGCCTATCGCCTCCTGGCTCTTGTTCAGATTCCGTTCGAAAGTAAATCCGAATGCCTCGGTCTTCAGGATCTCCAACGCAGCCGGGGTCCACGACAAGATCGGATAATTGATCGCTTGATTCAGCGGCGTTTGATTTACATCCACGGGATACAGCACCTCGAACCGGCACGCCGGAAACGCCAACCGGACGTGATTCATGATGGCATCGGTGAAGTTCCCGATCGCCGCCGCCAGATACTCGGCCTCGTCCGGGTAGTCCACCGGATCCGGGGTATTGGTGGTAATTACCGCCATGGAATGCCCGTACAAGGCTTGGAACTCAGCCTGGCTCCACGCGTCATAAAACGGCATTCCTGAAAAATCCACGCGCAGCAGATGCCCCGCCGGATACCCGTTGTGAGGGAAATACCACCACTGCACCTCACCGAATTGCAGATAAGGAACCAGGCCGGCGGCGGCTTGTAGTGCTGCCATATCGGCGTACACTTCTTTCCAGAAGTTCAAACTCGTCGGCGAGAAATTGGTTTGCAGCGCCGGCGTGGGCAACACGAAGGGATCGCCCGCCGGACCCATCTGCGCGATGCCCGCGGCCGCCGATGGATCGCCGTGTTGCAACTCCGTGCTGAACGCCGCCGCGACATCGATGCCGTATGCAAGCAGCGCCTGATAATAACTCACGGACCAGTCGCGCACCGCCCTGTTCAGCCGGGGCGACGCAGCCAGATCCGTGCGCCAATCGCCGTCATTACCGCCCTCAAAGCGCGTTCCCGATGCCGTCACCGTCAAACCGGAGCTGGTTGTCAAAACATCCAGCGTGATGAATTCTCCATCGTCACCCATGGAGCGCGATTGAATCGTGAGCACCCCGCCGCTCGCGCTGGCCCACATGCCCGTGTATCCGCGATTCAATTCTTGCGCGAAGGATGTCGCGATGGTCTGCGCTGTGTCTCCCACGTGAATCAGCCGCTGCAATACGGTATTGGTGGATGCCGGTTGCCCCACGCGTCCCAAGGTGAGCGTTACTAAGTAATTCGGATCGGGCGTGCCGCTGAACATAACCGTCGCTGAAGCGTACTGATGCCCGGTCCGGATCAATTCGTAGAACCATAGCGCACCTACATAGTGATTCGCGCGGCCCGTGAATCCCATCGATTGCAGCATCCACGCCGTTCGCTCCGGCGCGATAGCAATGGAATGCAGGGTGTCCCAATCCGTAGCCAACGTGATGCGCGCATCTCCGGCGATCACGGGCAGGCCCGCCACCGGAATCGCACCCTCAATGAAATCGAACCACAAACCCGCGCCATCGGGGCCGGCGTGAGTGATGGTCACCGTATGCGGTCCCGCGGCCCGTGCGCCCAGGGGATAACGGATCAACACATCCTCACCGGCAAGCGCACAATTCACGCTGGCGACAGCGCTTCCATCCACGGCGATCGATGCTGCCGCTCCACCGCCCAAATACCGCAACCCTATCAGCAGCTCGTGGGGATCTCCGGCGTCGTACGTGCACGTCAGCGAAGCCCCTAGCGTTAGCGTGTTGTGAATGCTCCCTCCGGAATAATTCCCGCGCGACTCGCCCCATCCGGAGCTATAGACAACGCGGTCATCCCGGTTCTCCACTCTAAAACTGCCCGGACCCGCGACCAAATATCCCCGGTTCGATCCCGTCACCGTCCAGTTGCTGACGGTTACCTGAAATTCGCTCCGCACGAACTCCCCCGCCTGCAAGTCCGCTGCATACGTCCATCGCATCTTACGAATACGATCCGTGGGAATGTCGAACAACGGCCCGCCGATGTCAGGCGTCACCGTCCCTTGCAATGACGCGAACGGCAGCGTGACTCGCCACTTCGTGGGCGAAGTCCCTCCCGCGAACGTCCGCTCCGGCGCATCCCAGACCGCCGAACCCACCGTGTACGAATAGACGCCGAACCGGTTCCCATTCGTGCCCGCCGTGCTCGCCGCGATCGTCGTCCCACCTGTGTAATACAAACGAATGGTCGTCCCGGAGACTGTCGCCTTGAGCACGCTCGAAAATGCATTCACGCTGGCCGCGATCGCATCCACAGCCAATGCCAGCGTGTCGGAACCGTAGAGCTGGTACGTGTAGTGTTCCGTAAGAAACGCCAGCCCTACGTAGTCGCCGCCCACCGCCGTTCCCGACAATGTGAAATCCGCGTACGCGCAGGCATACGCCCCGGCAATCGCGGCCGCGTGTTGCGTCAGTGGAACGTAGTAGATCGTCTCCACGCCGCCCGGGGGAGTCGCCCACACACGCAGACTCGGCCAATCCACCGTCGCGAATAATTCCGAATCCAGCGGAATGCAGTTCGTGCGGGTTTCGTCGTACGTCAACGTCAACCCGCTCAGGTTGCCATCGGGAAGGCATCGGAACGCCGGATGTTCATACACGTTGTCGCGGTTCCATTCGATCACCGCCCAATCGAATTGCTGCCGCCACGTGCCGGATACCGTGAATCCCGTGGCCGACGCGCCGCTCAACGCAGCGATCGCCGAAGGTTGATAAAAAAAGCACTGCAGATCGCGGTCCGGACGCAGCTTCTCCAGTTGTTCCGGCATGTGTTTAGAGCCGTACCGCCACGGTCAAGTCGCGTCCCGGAAACGTCCCGGAAGCGGAAGGCACGGAGATCACGTCCAGACTCAGCCGCGAATCGGCGCTCAACGGCGGAAGCCCGAATCCGTTTACGGTGTTCGAGACCGTTGCGCCGTCCAGGATCGTCAACAGGCAGTACTCCGTGTCATCCTTGCGTAGCCGCAACACAACGTCTCCGCCCTCCGGCGCCGCTCGAACAATCGCGAACATGTCGCGCGGCGCATAGCTCGTTTCCAGTTGGAACGGCGGCGCGGCGTCTGTCTCCACCGCCATGTAGCCCTCCACCTGTACCGTGATCTGGCCTCCCCACAGCGATCGCAATCCGCCATCGGCTGTATCGGCGTAGGAGACCGTCCGCACCGGGCCCATGCCCCACGCGTTCGTCACAAAGAATTCCGCCGCTCCCACGCGCACCGACGGCAGGAAGATCGAGTGCGCGAAATTATCGTTCGCGTGGCTCCCAAAAAATCCGCGCGCGAACGCGACGATGGTCACGTTCTTCTGAAGCGGGTACACCACCACGCCCGCAACGTGCGCCGCGGCCGCGCTGCCATGCGATCCGCGCACCACGTCCACCACCAGCCCGCCGTTACGCACATCGGTCACCTGCACGATCTCGGCCTCGATCTGCACCAGATCGCCGACTTGGACCGAAACCGCCACGCTGAACGTCAGCATCGCATCCGTAACGGACACTCCGGCCGCCAGCAGCACTAAAGACGGCCCGCCCAGTTCGTTCCAAAAAAACATGGTCAGCGTTCCCGCCGAAATCGAATGCGTGTTCGTGAGCGTCGCGAACGTCACATTCCGTAGTTCGATGGTCCCCTGCCCGGCCGGCAGCAGCTCGAACGAAGGCAGAGGAGGAACGCCATCGTCCACGTTCCCCGAACCCCCACCAATTTGCCAGCTCGTCAGCGGGTTCAGTTCAGCGGGGCTTTCCTGATCGTTCACATTCGCAGACCTTCCGGAGATCTCCACCGTCGTTCCGGTTCGATTCGGAAGATGCACGTGCGCCGGGCTCACGGTGGAAACCGCGCCAAAATTCCACGTGGCATCGGATACCGTGAAGTAGCTGGTCGCATCCGGCGTCACCGTCCATGTGGGAATCACGGTCAGCACCGTCCCGCTGTTCGCCGTCGCCACGCGCTCCTGCGCCGCCCCCCGCCCCCGCGTGATCCGCACCAGCGATCCTTGTAGAACGTTCGGCAGCATGCCCAGCGTCGTATTTCCAATAGTGGTAGAGGAAAACACATCCGCGGCAACCTCCGGCTGTTTCTGCCATCGCCAATAAAAATTCGCGTGATGAAAATTGCGGTCCGGAGGACCCACCAGCGCAGGCGCCGCGCCCGTATCCATGAACGTCGCGCCCGGCGTCGCATTCGCCGCGATCCTCAATAGCTGGCTCGGATTCTGTCCCCGGTAGACATGAAATCCAGCGGTGCCCGGCGAGAATCGCAACCCGGTGAGCGTCACCGTGTTCGTGTCCGTGCCCGGCGGAGTCTTCGCGCGCACCACGAACGATAGCCCGCTCTCTCCGCCGCCCGCATCGACCGCCGCCAGCGCATAGTAGAGATTCCGGCCACCCTCCAGCGTGCCTCCCGTGGTCTCAATCTGCGGACTCAAACTAAGCAACGGAATGGCCGCACCCGTGGCCGCCACCACCGCCGGCGGCGTGAACGCAACGCCCAAGTCCACCCACAAGCTTCCATCCGCGGTAATCACCGGAGTTTCGTTGATACCGAACTGCTGATTTCCGTTGGCGTCGATCACGCTGCCCACCAGCGGCCGCGGCAATCCAACACTGGTCCCGCCCTGCCGCCGTCCGCCGCGCGACCCCGCGCCCACCGCTGTGTACCACGCGTCATCGTGCCACTGCGCCGTGATCGCCACCGTCTCGTAGTTTCGTCCCAGCGCCAGTTTCACTATGCGAAATGGTTGCCGCTGCAGTCCTTCTTTGAGGTACGTGACGGTGATGATGTCGCCCGGCGTAAGCCCCGCTCCGCGCACCGTGGTTTCAAAGTCGGCGTACGTGTATCCCTGGATGCTCTTGTAAAGCTGAAGCTGCAAGACGCGCGCCGCCTGGTCGAAATTCGGCAGACCCACCGCCGGAAACGCCGCCGTCGCCTCTCGCGATGTCAGCTGCCAGTCGTCCGTGTCCACCAGCGCCAGGCTGTCTTGCTGATATTCATTGAATTCGTCCTGGAACTCCACCGTCAGCCGGTTCGCCGTTTCCGCCCCGCCTCGTGACCACAGTCGAATCGCGGGCTCGCCGCTTGGTTTGCGCAGGATTCCCGAATACGCGGCCGACGCGTCGCTGAATTCATACGCGGGCCACCCGCCGTTTAGCGCCAGCGTGCTATTGCTGCCCGTTGGCCGTACCGGCTGCTGCAACGCCAGCGTGCTTTCCGTTCGCAGCGTCAACAATCCAGAGGCGCCGTACGTCAACATCAGCGTCGACCCGTTCCGGATGCCCTTGACGATTTCCGCCGCGCTCCTCCGTCCCTGCACCACCAGATTGCATTGGAATCGCGGAGCTGCCACCGCGTTGCCGTAAAGGTCCGTCGTCGAAATCGCTTCCCCGCAGTACAATGCCGCGGCCGCGAAACTCGCCAGGTCGATCTCCGCCGCCACCCACCCGCTTCTCCGCAACACGTCGAGCAACACCCACGCCGGATTGTTCGTGAACGAATCGCCCAGCGATGCGCCGCTCATATCGAACTGCTCCAGCTTCAAGCCCTTCACCAGGACTTCCACTTTGGCCAGCGTCAACCCGTTGCTGATCTGGTTCGGCACCACCACGCTCAGCGCCGCCATGCTCCCATAAGGATCGCCGAGCGGATTTCCCGAACCGTCCGTAAAATCCAAATTGAACGCGCCATCGCGGTTCCCCATCGACACCACGTTGTACCAGCCCGTCCCCGTCATGTCCGTTCCGCTTTGGCCCTCGGGGATCTCCACGCCGTTCACCAACACCTTGACGACGTCCTTCATCTCACCCATCCCCAGCAGCACTTCCATGCGAGTCAGATTTCCATCGTTGCGCGCAAACACCGTCGGAGGTTTGTACCACGCCGTTCCATACACCAGCGGCACGTAATCGCTGTAGCGTGCCTGGTTATCCAGAATCGGCGACAGGTGCGTGCCCTTCTCACCGAAGCTTCTCACGTCAATCTGCGCCGGCACGAACTCCACGCCGCCGAAGCGCCGCGTCGCCTGGCTCGCGACGTCCGCATCGAACATGCCGCGCTGCTCGCACGACGCCCGCGTGTATTCGCAGCTCGTGAACGGCGCGCCGCCGCTATCCAGATTCCCGGCGCCGCCCGCCAGATCCGCCGAATATCCGCAGCGGTGCAGTGCTGAATATTTTCCCTTTGCTCCGCCCGTGAGCGCTTCCTGCCGCTGCGCCGCCGTCGTGGGAAACATCCACGGACAGCGCCGTTCAATCCGAACCTCCGGCAGAATCACGCGCTGCATGTTCAACCGGTTCGTGATACTCAACCGGAACGCCGATTCGGTGATTTCCTCCGCCGGATTCGCCACTCCTTGAAAAATCACGCGCACTTCGGACGCCTCGACGCCCGCCGCCAGATCGTAAAACAGAAACCGCACCGTCACCTGGGCGCCCTTGAATCCGGTCGCGCGCTCCATCTGCGAATAGCGCGAATCGGCGTTAGCCAGCGTAACCGTGATTTTCTGAGCGCCATCCAAGCCGTCTTCTGAAGATGCTTGCAGCGCGAATAGATTGTGCTGCAGCAGCCGCCCCGCATAGGCCGCGCCGCCCACCGTCACCTCGTGCGTGCTCCATCGCTCCACCGCGCCCGAGGCCCATGCGCAATCGAAAAGGAACAGGGGCGTCGGCGGCGTCTCTTGCTCTTTGAGTTGATCAATCGTCGGCATCCGCCTAGTTCTCCGTGCTTACAATCTGAATCAATGCGTCGAATACATCGGTGCTCTGCGCCGTCACCGTCAGCTCATCGGATGCAAATCGCGCATTCGAATAAACACCCCCACGCGCGCCCGTTTGCTTATACGGTGACGCCGCCAGCTGCGCTTCCAACTGCATTCCGAACAAATCCACCACCACGCCCGCGTCGATTTCCACCGCGCATGCCACGGTGTCCGAGGCCGCGCCCGAGTGCGCGGACATCGTCAGGCGTTTCCACGCCGGCCCCAGCGCGAACGTTCCCGTCGTGGCTCCCACCCGCAAAGAGACCGGCGATCCAGCGCCGCTGCGCGCCCACACGCTCAAGCAATATTGAAAGTCTGCCGGCGCGGCCAGCGTTTGAGTGACGCTTCCTGTGCTTTGCGCCGAGTTCGTGAAACGCGTGGCGCGCGTGGTGCCCACAGGGTCGGCGATGCCCGCCGTCGACGCCATCAGCGCATCCAGGGCCCACGCGCTGCCCGTGAAATCCTCGCTCCAGGCCAGCAAGTTGCCGGTCGGATCCAGGAACGTGAAACTCTTCCATCCTCCCGCGGTCTGTTCGAACAGGTTATCGATCGCATCCCACTCGTTGCGCGTGAGTCCGCTCGCCCGCATCTCCCACATCGCCTGCGCCGCGTCGGGATCGGCGAACACGTCCGTGCGCCCGTCGGCCAGTGGATTCACCACCGTTCGCTGCATACGAAGTTTGGTCAGCGGATACAGCGCCGAAGCCCCTGTCGAGAGTTGCGGAAATACCAGCATCTAACTCCGGTTCTCCTTGACGGACACCACCGTTTGGCCGCGTCCCGCATCCACATGCTCCAGCGCGATCGCGTCCTGCTCGAAACTGCAATCGGCATACACCATGCCGTCAAACGGGTCGGTGAAGGAAAACGTTCCCGCCCGCCCTCCATGCGCCGCAAGAAACTCGCCCAACGCGTGCAGTTCCGTCTCGTCCAACAAATCCAACCGCAGCGTCCATCTCTTCAGTCCCGTGCCGTAGCCTGGAAACCGTTGTTCCAACCCATCCACGAAGCGGAAGCGCCGCGTGGAAAACCGCCGCGTCCGGTCCGCTGGGTATTGCGCCACCGCCGCCGTTTTCAATGCTGGAAAGTGCGCCATGCTATACCTCCCG
>CAMAUG010000130.1 GCA_945861255.1 Candidatus Sulfopaludibacter sp. SbA3 | reverse complement strand
CTTGGAATTCTTGAAGCGGCGCCCCCCGCCATTGGGACTGTGACGGCCAAAGGAGCGTTCCGCTCAAATCAGGCGACGGTCAGTAATAATGCGTCGCTGCTCGAAGGCGCCACCATTGAAACCACCACGGTGGGTTCATCGATGGAATTATCGAGCGGAGCGCGGTTTTCGCTGGCCCCTGATTCGAAGGGCCGATTCTTCGGCGACCGTGTGGTGCTCGAACGCGGCGAAGGCCGGCTGGAGAAAACCGTCGGTCTCCGCGTTGAAGCGCGCGGGTTGACGATCCATCCGGAAACCGGCAACTCCACGGGACGGATCGCTTTGCTGGGTAACGCGCGCGTGCAACTGGCCGCGTTGACCGGATCGTTCCGGGTCCTCAATGCGCGGGGCGCGGTGGTCGCCCACCTGCCCCCCGGCCTGACGCTGGCTTTTGAACCGCAGGGCGAGGGCGCGGGCGGAATCACCAAATTAACCGGAACGCTGCAAAACAAGGGAGGCCATTATCTGATCACGGATGAAACCACCAACGTGACCTTGGAGGTCACCGGCGCCGGATTAGAGAAGGATGTCGGCTGGCGGGTGGAAGTCATAGGTGCGGCCGATCCCGGGGCGACTCCCGTGAGCGACGCCTCGCAGTTGATAAACGCCACTAGCGTGAGGCGGCTCCAGGGCCGCAAAGCAGCGGCAGCGGGCGTGGGGGGAGCGGCAGGAGGAGCTGCGGCGGGCGCCGGGATCGGGGCTGCTATTTCCGGAACGACGATTGCCGTGGTGGGGGGCATCGCTGCGGCTGCCACCGTCGGCGGACTGGCCGCTTCGGGCAAGCTGAGCGGACTGAGCCGTTGACCAGCGGCGCCCCATTTGAGTGGTCCGGAGCGAGACGGCGCAAGGCTGGATCGGTAGGGCGGTCCACTGGTTGGTTTCGCGCTCGGACGCGCGTACTTTCGGCGGCGGTGCTGGTCTTGTGCGGCGTCGCCGCCGCCAGCGCCGTTGCGTTGGCTACCGCCGAATGGGAGTTTCGGACGGATGTACCGGTGTCGACGGCGCGTGCCGCCCGCATCGGCAACGTGCAATACCACGAGCGACTGGCCGAGTTGGAGGAACATAACGGAGCGGCGCACCTGCGGAATGCTGTAAAGGCCAACCCGCGCGCGGCCGCGACGTGGATCGCGCTGGGTCTGGTTTTGGAGCGGAACGCCCGCGTCCAGGCCGGAAACGGTGAAGCCGTTGGCGCGACGCCGGCACGTGGGAGGCCGGCGCGAGAGGCCATGGCGCGGGAAACCCGCGCGGAAACATTCGCACCGGAGGCGCTAGAGAAGGCCAGACAAGCGCTCGAACGCGCGGCCCGCGCCGACCGGCAATATCTTCCGGCCTGGACGTTGGCGAATTTCGCCTTTCGGCACGGGGACGCGGCCACGTTCTGGCGTGCCGCGCGGCGCGCTGCGGCCCTGGCCTACGATCATCGCCAGCCTTTGATCGAACTTGCCGATCGCATGGAGCGGGAACCGGCAGTGGCTTTGGATCGATTGGAGGCTGGCGCTCCCTTCGAACGAGACTATCTGGATTTCCTTATCGCGGAGCGGCGTCTGGACGACGCTCTCAAAGTGGCGCGCCGCATTCTAGCGAGGGTGTCCGGGAGCCTGCCTCAGTCCGGCGAGGAGTCAGCTGCGGTGTTTGGAACGGGTGTGGCGCATGGCGTGAACCATGTGCAAAGCGTGTCGGGTGATGCGATGCGTCTGGCGGATTTTACTAGCCGGCTGCTGGAATCCCAACACCCACGTGAGGCAATTGAGATGTGGAGCGGGTTGGGAGGGTTTCCGAAAACCGGCGGGGGTCTCGCGCTCACCAACGGAGACTTTCAGCAAGTCCCCTCCGGGCTGGGTTTCGATTGGAAGCCAGTTGCCGCGGATGGCGTGCACGCCAGTTGGCGCCCTCACACGATGCAATTCGAGCTATCGGGCGCTCAACCGGAAGTCTGCGCGCTGCTCGAACAATGGGTGGTGACAACGCGGCAACGCCGCCGTTTGAGCTTCGATTTTTCGTGGCGCGGGACAGCGCCCGAACCTCCTGCCAACAGCGGCCTGCGCTGGGCTTGGGTGTCCTCGCCGCCGCCGGCATCGCCGGCAACCCAAGTGGAAGCACTCATGAGTCCACCACTCGATCCTGCGTCGGAATGGCGTCCGGCGAGCTGGGAGTTCATGCCTCCCACACCGGGCGCGCACCGGCTGCGCCTGATCTATCGGCGTGAGCCCGGGGGTACGCGGGCGTCCGGAAAATTGCTTTTGCGCCACCTGCGGCTGGACGTTGTGCCGGAGCCGACCGAGGCAAAGGGAGCCTTATGACCGTCACTGAAAATGTCCTGCGGCATTGTCCCAAATGCGGATCCGTCCGGGTCCATCGTTCGCGCCGCCGGGGCCCCATCGAGCGCCTGTTCTCCTATCTGGGAGGCCAAATCTGCCGTTGCCACGATTGCTGCGCCCGCCAGGCGTGGTTCGGATTTTCTCCCTTTCCCATCGGGAACACGGATCCCAGGGCTAATCCGTGGGCCGGGATCGCGCTTTTCGTTTCCGCTTGCGCCGTCTGCATGGTGCTGATGTACTGGATGGTGTTCCGCTATACAGGTATATCCGGGTAGTGCCGCCCACACACTCCTGCCGATGCAGAGCTTGTGAGAAGAACTGCACGGTCTCTGGGAATCAGCGTGTGCCTGCACGCGGGCGGGGTGGCGGTTCTGCTGTTCGCTGGACTTACGCCGCGCCCCACTCCAGGGGACTTCGGCAACTACCGGCGCGTCACCCTGGTGGTGCTTGCGGCGCCCGCCGAGAGATCTCTCGCGCCGCCCCGGCCTGCGCGCAAACGCAAGCCGCCGCTCACCGCCGCTTTCGCGCTGATCCGTACACCGGCGCCCCAAGTGCGGCGTGCATTCGCGGCACCTCAGCCACCGCTCGTGATTGCCAGGCCGGTGGCTGAGGTTAGCTCCGCTCCCCCGCTCGAAGTTCCCAATAACCTGCCGGCCGCACTCCGGGCATCCCTGCCCACGTTGCCGCCGCCCCCGCTGAAGACCGGCAATCTATCCTCTTTCACCCTTGCTTCCGCAGTTGCTCCCGCCTCCGCGTTGGTTCAAGCCACCGGTTTCATCGGCGTACAAACCGCCACTCGGGACGCGCCCCCTGCCCGCCCGGGTATGCAGACTTCCGGTAGCTTCGCAACGGTCTCCACCTCGCGCGCTCCAGTCGCGGATGTTTCGATAACGCAGGGCGGCTTTCAGGACGCTGCATTCACTCCCTCCTCTACTGCGGTGCCGCCCGGTTCGAGTTCCGCGCTGCCCCTTGCCTCGGCTATCGAAATACTCTTTAAGCCGCGTCCCATTTATACGGCGGAAGCGCGCCGCTTGCAAATCGAAGGAGAGGTACTGGTCGAATTGTTGTTTGCCGCCTCCGGGGAGGCGCGGGTGCGGCGCGTGATCCGGGGTCTGGGCCATGGACTCGACGAGACTGCCGTGGATGCCGCGCGCGCCATCCGGTTTCGCCCCGCCTCGCGCAACGGAGTCCCGATGGATTTCGCGGCCGTCGTGCATATTATTTTCCAGCTCGCCTACTAAAAAATGAAACCCACTTTGCTGTGTTGTCTCGCATTCCTGGCGGTGTTCCCGTTGGCCGCCGCGGACGTTCCCGAAGATAAGAACGGCATCGAAGCGCAGGCGCGGGAGACGCTGATCGAACGGCTGCTGGACCGCGTCGTCGAGCGCGAGCGGGCCCTTCTGTCGTCACTCGAACAGCGCGCGCCGTTGGTGGAAACCTACATTCAGGAATTCGGCGAGCAAGAGCCGCGTGGGCCAGACTCGCGCGGGCCAGACTCGCGCGGGCCAGACTCGCGCGGGCGGGAGTCGGCCGGGCACGAGCAGCGCGGACAGGGTGCTCGTGGCCAAGATCCGCTCGCACCGGCCGGCCCAGGGCCATCCGACGCCGGTCACGTGGGGTCCGCCACGCGCATCGCAGTCCCGGATGGACCCAAGGGTGACCACTACTTTCTAGGACGCGTACGGTTCGGCGCGGTGATTTCCTACGAGTCCCTCGTCGAGCACACTGATCCGCCGCAAAAACGCACCCTGCGCCTGCCCTTTCGCTCGTCCGGTGGGAAGAGCGGCGCGTTGTCCTTCCTTCCGCGCGGATTCGCGCAGATGGCCTTCATGGACACGCAGGACTTCAACCGCCAAACCTACCGTTTCGAATATGTGCGGCGCGAATTCTTGGGCGAGGTGCGCTGCCTGGTGTTCGATGTCGTCCCAGTTCAGGCGCGCCAGCCCGGCAAGTTCGTGGGCCGCATCTGGGTGGAGGACGTTGGACACGCCATCGTCCGCTTCAACGGGACCTACGTACAACCGCCCGCGCCTAAAGGCGCAACTCCCGAACGCTACTTCCACTTCGATAGTTGGCGCGTCGAGAGCAGCCCCGGAGCCTGGACGCCCGCGCAGATCTATGTGGAGGAGGATGGTTCCTCAAGTGCCGCGCCATCCAAAGATCCTTCGCCGCCCTCCGCGCGTTTCAAGGCACAAACACGGCTGTGGGATTTTGCCGCCTCTCCAACCAACCGCCTGGATGAATTAACCAGTATTCTCATCGACCGGGAAACGGGGGTCAAGGACGAAGCCGCCACCGCGGATGCGTCTCCGCTGGAGAGCCAGCGTTCGTGGGAGCGGCAGGCCGAAGACAACCTGTTGGCACGCCTGGAAAAAGGCGGGTTGGTGGCTCCAGCCGGACCCGTCGAGCAGGTCTTGAACACAGTCGTGAGTAATCTCATCATCGCGGGGCGTCTGGGAATTGAAGCCCGCTGCCGCCTGTTGCTGACCACGCCTGTCGAAACATTTTCGATTGGACGAACCATCGTGATCAGCCGCGGATTGCTCGACGTACTGCCGGACGAAGCGAGCCTGGCGCTCATGCTGGCGGGCGAACTTGCCCACATCGCTCTGGGACATCGCACGCCCACGCAATTCGCGTTTCACAGCCAGACCATGCTTTCCGATGCCGATCTCTTGCAGCACTTTCGTTTTCGGCGCTCGCCCGAAGAAATGCTCGCGGCGGGGGAAAAAACGATCTCGATCATGCGGGCCTCACCGTATCAGAACACCGCGAACGCGGGATTGTTCTTGAAAGCACTCGCCGGCCGCGGTCAAACGCTGCCGCGCCTGCTGCAGGCCAATCTCGGCAATCAGGTCGCCGACACTGCGGCTCTGGAGCGGCTGCAGGCCTTCGCCGAATCGGCGCCCGCGCTGGAGGAAAATAAGCTGGAACAGATCGCCGCGCTGCCGCTGGGTTCGCGCATCAAGTTGGACCCGTGGACCAACCGGACCGGAATGGTGAAAACAAGGCCCCTCGCCTTGCTCTCCCCGCGTGAAAAGATGCCGTTTGAAGTGACGCCTTTTGCGTTGTATCTGACCCGCCCGCAGCCGGCTGAGAAATAGTGCCCGCGGCCGGAAAACACGCCCGTGGCCGGAAAACACGCCCGCCTGACCGGGCCCCCTGCGGCAGGAAGACACTCCTGCGGCGGGAACACGCCTGCGTGCCGGAAAATACCCTCGCGGCCCACCGAGCGGCAAGCGCGGACAAGCCGCGATTTCCACCGTCGCCTACTCTGATTCGGCAACGCCGCTTAGTGCGCGATTGATCCCATGCGCCCGCCGCGGTAATCCTCAATGGCCTGTCTGATCTCCGCCTGAGTGTTCATCACGAACGGGCCCCAACGCGCGACGGGCTCTCCCAGCGGAGCGCCGGCCAGCAGCAGGACATCGAGAGGGGCTTCAGCGGACGCTTCCAGTTCCACCGCATCGCCGTCCCGGGCGAATGCAACCATGTGATGAGCGGGTGCGGTGCGTGCGCCTGCCACTGCTTCCCCGCCAAGAACGTAGGCGAAGGCGTTGTGCTCCGGGTCAACGGGCTGCGAGAACTTTGCGCCGGGAGCAAGGTTGAAATGCAAATAGTGGATGGGGATACGCGTATCGATGGCGGCGCGCACGCCGAGAGCCTCGCCCGCGATTACCCGCACCGTTATTTTTCCATCGGCGCTGGCGCCGGCGGGGATGTTTTCCGCCGGGATCTCCTGATAGCGCGGGGCCATCATCTTGTCGCGCTTCGGCAGGTTCACCCACAACTGCAACCCGTGCAAGATCCCGCCCGTCCGGTTGAATTCGCGAGCGGGCATTTCCGAATGCACCACGCCGCCGCCGGCCGTCATCCATTGCACGGCGCCGGGCGCGATCTGGCCGGCGTTTCCCGCCGAGTCCCTGTGTTCGAACGAGCCCGAAAGCATGTAGGTCACCGTCTCAAAGCCGCGATGCGGATGATCCGGCGCGCCTTTCGCTTCGCCCGGTTGTACGTCCATCGGACCCATTTCGTCGAGCAATAGGAAGGGATCGAAATCAGAGAGCCCGTGTTGTGGGAAAGGCCGGTGCACCAGGAAGCCTTCGCCTTCAAAAGTCTGGTGCGCTTGGATAATGCTGGATACTGAGCGGCTGGATGCGGAGCGCGACATGGCTTGTTGCATGCTCGGTTGGATGCGGCGATCCGCGTTCGGGATTCAGAATGCCGGAGGCGCCAGCCGCATCGACTACACGAGATTCATTAGACTAGGGCCGCCGCGAGAAACTTGCGACGGTCTCGGCCGCCGCCGGTTTTCCGGCGACTTGGAACCGGCTTAGCGTGCCGGCGTAAGCGGCGATGCCTTTGGAGAGTGCCTCCGCGATCTTCTGACGATGCTCGGGCGTGCGCAGCAGTTTTTCGTCGGTGACGTTGCTGAGGAAGCCGATCTCGGCTAACACGCTTGGCATGGATGCGCCAATCAGCACCACAAACGGCGCCTTCTTCACGCCACGATCCTTGGCGCGCTCATTGACGCGGCCGGATAACGCTGCGAGCGCCGTCTGTAAACGCACCGCGAATTCCCGCGATTCGTCCACTTTGTCCTTGAGCGCGATCTGCTGCACCAGTTCCTGCAAATCGAAAATAGAACGTTGGGAACTGGCGTTTTCCCGGGAGGCCAAATCCATCGCGGTCTTGGACGTCGTGAAATTCAAAACAAACGTCTCCGATCCCGCCGCCGCGCGGTAGGGCGAGGAGTTGGCGTGTATGGAAAGAAACAGGTCGGCGCGACGTTCGTTGGCGATGTGCGTGCGTTCTTCGAGAGCCACGAACGTGTCTTCCGAGCGCGTGTACACCACTTCACTTCCCAATTGCTCATGGATCAACTCACCCAGCCGCAAAGCGATGTCGAGAGCAAGATCCTTTTCCAGATACCCGGAGGGCCCGTGTGTGCCTTGATCGTAGCCGCCATGGCCGGGGTCCAGCACAACCCGGCCCAGCTTCAGGCCCAGCGCTCGCGTCAGCGACCGGTCTCGGCTGATGGCACTGCGCTTCGCGACTTGCGGTTCCAGGTTTTCCGCGGGCCGCGTGCCCGGGGCGGAGGCGCGCGTCGCACCTTGCACGACCGCAGCCGGGTGATTCGCGCCCACCGTCGGGTTACGTGGGCCCACGGCCGGGTTATTCACAACCACAGCCGGGTTACTCGCGACCACGGCCGGCGCGGCCGGGGGCGGAGTCTTCGCGGTAACCGGTGCATCCAGCACCGGCAAGACGGCCGAGCCCGCAACACTTGGTTTCCGCGTCTCGATTTTGAAGGGAGGTAATGAGATGGCAACCAGCTTAACCGGCGGCGTGCGCGCAGCCACTGGCGGGACAAATGGCCGGGCGGGAGGCCGCTTGTACTGTGGTTCGGATTCGATGGGTTCCGGCGCCCGGTTCATTGCCTGGGTCACCGGCGGAGGCTGAACCGCAGCCGATGTTGGTGGAACCGGCGGGATGAGCTCCCTGACTTTGGTCACGCTGGGTGTTCCGGAGGAGGGCGATTTTTCCTTAGCGTGGAGTTCAATGACCAGCCGGCTAGGGTTGGCGAGCTGCGACGGTGTCACCTCCGCCTGGCGCGGCAGATCCAGAACAATGCGCGTCACGCCTGGCTCTTTTTCAGCCACGCGGATCTGATCGAGCAGCGCGTCGCCCACCGGGATGGTGTGAACGCCATGCGTTACCATGGCCGGAGTGCTGCCGAAAATGTCAAACGCGAGGCGCTCCGGATCGGTGAGACGGCTGTACTTGAAGGTGAACTCGGTGGAGACTTCCACCGCGATGCGCGTGACTTCGCCCAGCGACCAGAAGCGGACAGCGGTAACCTTGCCGCGCGGCGAAGATAAGTCCTGCGCGCCACACACCGCTGGCGCCAGCAGCATAGCGGCAATGAATGTCGCGGGCTTCAGGAAATGTCGCGGGCTATGGTTGGACCGTTCTGAGGTACAGCTTGCCGTCCTGGTCCACGAATTGTTCCAGCTTCGGATGTATTTCAACGGGGGCCTCCTGGCTGGCCGGCGCGTGGCTGGCCTGCTCGGCTGCATCCTGTTCCTTCCGTCCGTCGGCGGCGTTTTTAGCCGCTCTATATCGTTTGGCTACGCGTTCTACGTAATTCCGTGTTTCCGCATAAGGCGGAACTTGGTGGAAACGGTCCACCGCACCTGGCCCGGCGTTGTAGGCAGCCAGCGCCAAGCGGTCGTCCTTGTATATTTCTTGAAGCTGCCTTAAGTATCTCACGCCCGCTTCGATGTTCTGGGCGGGATCGAACGTATTGCCGATTCCGAGTTGCCGCGACGTTCCGGGCATCAACTGCATCAGACCCTCCGCTCCTTTGGAGGAGACGGCGTGCTGGTTATAGTTGCTCTCCACTTGAATTACGGAGTGGACCAGCAAGGGGTCGACGCCATGGGCCTGCGCGCTTTTTTCAACTAGTTCCGTGATCCGCGCGGGCGGCGCCGGGATGGGTGCGAAAGTGCCGCCGCGCGCCAAGGCGGCTGACGGCGATACGTTGCGGACCAGTTTCCCCGTTCGGCGGTCGACGCGCACGGTAGAGACTTTGCCCACGGACGCGGTCCCGTTGAGCAGCGCCGACGCGGGGCGCTCGGCTGCGCCCACGGGGGAGGCGATAAGCATGGCGAACAGGGCTAACATTCCTAAGAAGCGACCTATTAAACAAATATACACTGTTCTGTTCCGGTGCGGGGCGCCGCATTGCGGCCCCCGGAAAGCAGAGGGTCGGCGTCCGCGCCACTTGCTTGTTACTATCGTCTCATGGGTGCGGCGGATGGAACGGACAGCGCGGGTTTCGTGCTCACCGGTGGGCAGAGCCGCCGCATGGGACGCGACAAGGCATTGCTGACTACTGATGGCGCGAGTCTGGTGGAGCGCGTTGCCGCGCGGGTACAGGCCGTGGCGGGCAGCGTGACGTTGATCGGCGCCCCCGAGCGTTATCAGTCGCTTGGGCTGCCGGTGGCGGCGGATCTGATCGAGCACTGCGGGCCTCTGGGGGGAGTGTACACGGCTCTCCATATGACTGGCGCGGACTGGAACCTGATCGTCGCTTGCGACATGCCGGACGCCACCGAAGAACTGCTGGAGGAGCTGCTGCGAGCGGCTCGGGAGCGCGATGCGGTTTGCCTGGCTGCCGAAACGAACCACGGGCTGCATCCGCTTTGCGCCGTTTATCATCGCCGGGCGCTCGCGGCCGTGGAATCCGCCATCGCTCGTAAATCCCTCAAAATGCATGACCTTCTCTCCGGTCTCCAAGCCATTCGCTGGCCGGTTCGCGATGCCCTGCTGCTCAGAAACGTGAATACTCCCGCCGAATGGGAGGCCGCACGCAGCCCCCGGAGTCATCTATGAGCCAGCACTACATCGAATTTCGCGGTGTCTATAAGACGTTT
>CAMAUG010000129.1 GCA_945861255.1 Candidatus Sulfopaludibacter sp. SbA3 | reverse complement strand
TGCCGGAACGCGCTTTCGCTCTTCCCGGTGCCCAGGTCGATGCGGAACACCTCTGAGGGCCACTCGAACGAATCCGCATATTGGAACACCACCAAGCCGCTCGATCCCGCCAATTTCAAGGCGGCCACCGAACCCAGCAGCGGCGCGGTGGAGGAGGTCCAACTTCCGCCGCCGTTGGACGTCGCCAGTTGCAGCGTCAGCGCGGGTACCTGGCGGCGGTTCAGAAGTTCTTCGGGCATCATCCAGTCCGGCAGCTCATCGCCGGGCCGCCGTGGGATATAACCACCGGTAATGATGCCGAGCCGCCCGCCGGTGAACGCAATTTGCGAATAGACGCTCAGGCCGGGGTTCGCTTGAGGCTTGGCCGCCTCCGGCACCGGCACCCAGGTTCGTCCTCCGTCCGTGGTTTCAAAAACCGATTTCTGCAATCCAACCGCGAAGCCATGCATTGCGTCCAGGAACCAGACGCGCAAGATCAATCCACCCTCCACGGAGCCTTCCAACTTTCCATTCGGCTTGATCTGATCGGCGATGCGCGTCCAGCTCCGTCCGGATTCCTCAGTCGCCCAAATGGCATTTGGCGTCACCAGCCAGCCTTGCGATTCGTTGAGAAAGAAAATCGAGCGGGGAAACTCCTTGAGAGCCACGGGCGTCCATTGGACGCCTCCGTCGCGGGTCACCAGCGCGGTTGGCTGCGGCCGGCTGCGCCCGGCACGGTCATAAATGACGCCTACCGCCACGCCTCGTTCCGTGGATGGAAACGCAAACCCAGTGATGCGTAGCTCGGTGCGATCCTCATCGTGAAAATATTGCAGGCTCCACTTGGGGAACGCCGCTGGCGCGGGTGCGGGCGCCACTGCGGAGGGCTGTGCGGAGGCCAAAGCCGCCCCGGCGATCGCGGCTGCCAGCCACTTCCACATAAGCGCCTACGCGGGGCGCGCCGGAGTCAGCACCAGCTCCAGCACGTCCGCCTTCAACAGCGTCTCCGGATCCAGCGCCGCCAGCGCCACCATGCATCCCACTTGCTCGCCCACGGTGGTGAGAAGTTCCATGTCGCCGCCGCTGTGCAGGTGCGGCTCGCGGTGGTGGACGTTGATCACGCCCGCAACCCGGCCTCGAAATACAATTGGCGCCGATAGAAACGCTTCATACGTATCTTCAGGCAGATCCGAGAAAGTCTTGAAACGCGGGTCCGTGTACGCTTCCCTGGTCAACGACAGCAGGCGCCGCTCTTTGGCCACCCACCCCGTCAGGCCTTCACCCAACCTCAGGCGTACGGTACCGATGGTGTGGGGCGCCGGATTGTTGGATGCGCACAGCACCAACTCCTGTTCATGCAGCAGGTATAACAGGCACGAATCTGAGTTGGTGAACTCCACAACCAGCGAGACCACGCGCTCCAACGCCTCACTCAACTGGGACTGCCGCGTCATGGAGCGGCTGATCTTTTGAAGTAATCGCAACTGCCGCTCCGTGTGTTCCAGTTGCGACTCCAGGTCTTTTTCTTTTGTCCGTGACACCGGCTATATTATGGCAGATCGGCGGCGCGAGGCGCGCTGCGCTCGCGCACCACCGCCGTGCATGCGGAGCGGAAGGTCTCGCGGGAATCTGTGTTGAGATGTGCTGACTGGCACCGCCTGCGGAGAAGGCCATCCCCGGCTGGGCAGGGCAAACACCAGGTGCTGGTCAAGCCTCATGGCAAGACTACGCGAGTTTGCCTGGCGCAGGAGCGCCGGCTCAAGGTGCTAAGTAAGTACCCACGTCTGTATTGCTTCTTAGGCTGGCTGGAGGAACCCCATCCCGAACGTTTAACGCGGTCGTTTCGTGACGCCGGCGGATGCACATTGCGAGCGAGTACTGGGCGGCTATTCCGGATAGTCCTAAGCAGATCCTCCAATTGTGAAATTCTCCAGCAAGCCTCATAGTGCAAGGAGAAGACTAATCCAATGGAGGGTAATGTGCGAACGCGTACTAAGCAATCGATCATTGTGTTTACCGGCCTGTTACTAACCGGTTCCGCCTGGGCGCAAGGCAATTCGGGCGATAACGTCCGTGCGCTTAACAACCGGGTGCTGCAATTCCATAGTCAGATCCAGGGGGCCAATGCCCCGCAGGCTGCACAGGTCCGTTCGCAGGCCGCGCCGGTGCTGGCGCAGCGCGCCGCGGCGTTGAGTGCGCTCATCAAGAGCAATCCCAGCGCGGCATTGAGCTTGGCATTCTCGCAGGACCTGCTAAGCGATCTCGCGCAAAAGTTCCCGGGGTCCACGAACTCACTCGAAGAGCAAGGCACCTGGGAAGGAGTCTCCGACCACCTGATATTCGACGATCCGGATCGGCAGGTTCGCCGGTTCCAAGTGCAAATTACCGCTGGAGGCAGGTCCTTCGAAGTGTATTCGGCCGGCGGTGAACCGCACTGCGTTTCCGGAAATATTCTGCAGGTCTCCGGCGTCCGTGTCGGCAACGCCGTCGCAGCCGCCAATGCCAACGTGTCGGGAGCGGGCGACGTCGCCGCCGCCGGCTGCACTTCCACCGGCGCGCAGAATTCGGTTATCATCCTGATCGATTTTCCTGGTGTTCCGCTGCCGGCCAGCGTCACTCCCACCGGTGTTTGGGACATCTTTTTCAGCGCATCCGGCCGCAGCGTGGATGGCTACTGGCGCGAAGCGTCTTATAACAAGGCCTCCGCGACCGGAGTTGTTGTGGGGCCCTACACGGTCGACCGCGTCTATACGTGCGACGAGTACTACGCGATGCGGACCGCTGCCATCGCCGCAGCCGACTCGGCGGTCAACTTCACCACTTACACCCGCGTTTTCCTGGTATTTCCAAATCCCGGCAGCTGCGCCTGGGCCGGGCTAGGCACGCTCGGTTGCGGAAGCATTTCTTCGGCCGACGGCACCTTTACGGCATCCACCTCGTGGCTGAGGGCGGACTACATGGGTTCGCGCGACAACGGCGTGAAGCTCTCCACGCATGAAGGCGGACACAACCTGACGCTGCATCACGCCAGTTCGCGCGATTTCGGCGCGACCGAAATTTTGGGCCCCGTGGGCGCGGCAGGCACTCTCAATGAATATGGCGGTACTACGAACACCATGGGGAGCTGGAACTTCGGCCATTATGACGCTCCGCATAAAGCCATGCTGGGCTGGCTCTCCGGCGGCAATATCCTGACGACGGAAACCGCGGGCAGCCATACCATCCTGCCGTTTGAAACCGCCACTTCCGGTTTGCAGGCGCTAAAGGTTCGTCGAGGAACCGGCAACAACGCGTGGCTGTGGCTGGAATACCGCCAACCGGTCGGGATCTACGATTCCACGTTGAACTCCCAGGTCCATACAGGAGCCGTGGTCCATTACGAGGATTCCACCACTGGCACCCGCACGCATCTGCTGGACTTCACCAAGGGTTCCTCCGGCGGCTATGCCGACCCTGCCATGACCACCAGTTGGGCAGACGCGTACACCAACGTGTCTCTGGCGATCACCAATAAGAGCGCATCCGGCCTTTCCTTGGACGTGAACTACGGTCCGGTGCCGTGCGTGCGCGTACAGCCTACCATTTCGATTTCGCCGGCGAATCCGAGCGTTTATTCCGGAGCGAATGTGAATTACACCGTCACGGTGACCAACAACGATTCCTCGGGTTGCACTGCCACCACGTTCACCATGGGATCTTCGCTGCCAGCCGGTTGGGGGACCACCACGTTCTCGCCGCCTACGTTAAGCGTCAATCCCGGGACGAGTCAGACCACCACCATGGGCAAGAGCGTGCCCGTGGCCCTCACTCCAGGCACGTACGGCGTCAACGCGACGACGTCGGACGTCGATCACGCGACGGCCACCGGCACCGCGAATTGCACTGTGACCGCGCCGCCCACTCCCATCTACATCACTTCGTTCACCGCATCGCCTACCGTGGTCAAGGCCCGCGGCACCGTGACGATCAGTACGACGGTGACAAATGGCTCGACGCCGAAATCCGGCGTGGCCGTGACGTTTAGCGTCGTGAAACCCGGCGGCGGCGCAACCACCAAGACCGCGACCACCGACGCCTCCGGCGTGGCCACATGGGCCTACAAAGCGCAAAACAGGGGAAGTTATTCGGCCACGGTGGCCGCTTCCTCCGGTGGAGCCAACGCCAATGCCGGCCCCATCGCCTTCACCGCGAATTAAGCCGTAGGGCAGGCCCGCCGCCTGCCATCGGACAGAGCAGCGCCCCGTGAGCGTTTGAAACTCTCAATGGGGCGCTGGTTTCGTTGTAGACCACCTACCCACTGTTACGCCCGCGCCGCCGATGTCTTCCCGGCGGCTGCTTGATCTTCCTTATACAGCGCGCCGCCGGCCAGTGCGGTCGCTGCCACCTGTACCGCTCCAGCCACGGTTACCACACCCAAAAGGCTGGCGGGAAGAACGTCGCCAATGATGAAGGCCACGTTGGCGAACAAGTATCCCACCACCCACACCGCCGCGCCCGCGCGCAACGCGGTTCGAGGACCCGCGCCAAAGCGAGGCCGCATGGCCGCGTACAGCCACACCATGGCGATTCCCAGGCCGACATCCACCAAGCCGAAGCCTGCCAATTGCGAGGCGCCGGTTGCCGCCGTCTTTCCCATGGCGGCCATGGCCTGCTGCCATTGGTCGGCAAGCAGCACGCCGTTGATCACTCCGTCCAGCAAGAAGAGGACGATTCCGGCCGCGATCCCACCCAAGACCACGCGGTTCATATTAATTTTTGGATTCATTGTGATTCTCCTTCGCCGCCGATCATATCCTCGCGCGGCCCCGAACGCAAGCGTACGAATTAAGGGCGTACGAATGAGCCCGCCGGACCATTCCGATCGCTATGGCGAGACTTGCCCCGAGGGTGACCCTTCGCAGAATTCCGGTTCAGTTGAGCCTGCGCGGGAACCGCCGCCAAGACGTGCTGATCGAGCCAACAGCGCGCCCGCGCTATCCGCGCAAGCCGCACGAACACGCGCGCCACCCCCGCTCTGCTCAATTCGTTGATGGGAGGGAAGGAAACCGGCCCCTGCTCGCGCCGCGCGCCGGAACCCGCCAGGAGTCCGCAACCGTCACTCTGGGCGCGGCGAATTCGGCGATTGAGTAGCCTGTCCCCTTAATTATTTCTTGATCACGGGAATCAGCGAGCGGGTGCTGGACGCTGCCGCCGCTGGCCGGGCTCGTTGGGAGCTGATTTCAGTGTTCAGGCTACTGACAAACGCCTCGATCTGGCGCTGCATCTCTTCCATCTTCTCGCGCATGTTGAGGATAATCTCGACGCCCGCCAGATTCACGCCCAGGTCGCGCGTGAGCTTCAGGATCACTTCCAGACGCTCCATGTCTTCTTCCGTGTACAGGCGCGTGTTGCCATCGCTGCGCGATGGTTTCAACAAACCCTCCCGCTCATAAAGACGAAGCGTCTGTGGGTGGATCTGGTACTGCTCGGCGATGGCCGAGATCATGTATGCGGCTTTTTTTGTCTTTGCCATGACCTCACACCTTGTCCCACATTTCCACGCGCGGGTCCTCGGGATGCAGCTCCGCGTACTCGCGCAGCAATTCTTTCGTCCTCTCGTCGTGCACCGTTGGCGCTTCGACCGAGACCTCCACAATCTGATCGCCGCGCGCTCCGGTTCGCGCGTTGAGCACGCCCTTCTCGCGCATGCGGAATTTCTGTCCGTTCTTGGTTCCCTGCGGAATTTTCAACTGCGCACGGCCGTCGATGGTGGGGACTTCGATGCGCGTTCCCAAACCCGCCTCATCGATCCGGACCGGCACGTGGATCAGAATATCGTCGCCCTCGCGATGGAAAAGCGTGTGCGGCTCCACGCGGACCGTGATGTACAGATCGCCCGGGGCCGCTCCGTGCGTGCCCGCGTTGCCCTTGCCTGCCACCCGCAGGCGCGAGCCTTGCTGGGCGCCGGGCGGAATGCGCACTTCCACCGATTCGCTCGACGAGATGCGTCCGTCTCCATGGCACGTGGCGCAGCGGTCCTGCAAACGCCCCGAGCCCTCGCAGCGGGGGCACGTCAGGCTAAAGCGCATGGCTCCGGCCGCCTGCGTTACGTTGCCGCTGCCGTTGCACTCGGGGCAAATCATGTTCGCGCCCGTGCGCCCGCCTGTTCCGCCACACGTTCCGCATCGTTCCTGGCGGTTGATGTTCAGACGCACCTGAGTGCCGCGTATGGCCTGCCAGAAATCGATGTTCAAGCCGTATTCCAGATCGGTACCTTTTTCCGGCGCAGAACTGCGCGGCTCCGGCTGCCGGCCGAACCACTGGCTGAACACATCCTGAAAGTTGGCGGAATCCGGCGGCGCCTGGCGTCCGCGCGCGGCGCCGCCCCCGCGCGTGAATAGATCGGAAAAATCGAAGCCGCCAAAGCCCATCTGCGGGCCGCGTCCGGCACCAGGTCCAGCGCCAGCCCCCGGCATGCCGCTTTCCGAATAGAAGCCGAACTGGTCGTACATCTGCTTCTTTTTCGGATCGCTCAGAATGTCGTAGGCTTCCTGGACTTTCTTGAAACGGTCCTCGGATGACTTGTCGCCGGGATTCAAATCCGGATGATACTTACGCGCCAAGCGCCGGTACGCCTTGCGGATTTCGTCCGGATCGCCGTTCCGCTCCACGCCGAGCGTTTGATAGTAATCTTGCGGCATAAAAGACAGGCGTCAGGGGGCCAGGGGCCAGGGGCCAGTGAAAAATCGGCGATCCCCCAGCGCTCCCGGCCAACACACAAGCCAAGGCGGTGCTACTGGCCCCCGTCCCCTGGCCGCTGACCCCTACTTCTTCTCATCCACGTCCACGAACTCCGCGTCCACCACGTTTTCCTTAGGTTTCTCGGCCCCCGCGCTGTTGGCGCTGGCCCCTGGCCCCTGGCCCCCGGCCCCTGCGTCCCCGCCCGCACCGGCGCTGGACGCCTTGTACATCGCCTCGGCCAGCTTGTGGCTCGCCGTAGTCAGATCGTCGGTGGCCTTGTTGATGTCGGCGATCGAGCCTCCCGCGATGGCCTTCTTCGTGGCTTCGAGCCCAGCCTCCACATTCGCGGCATCCTCCGCGCTGATCTTGTCGCGATGATCCTTCAGCATCTTCTCCACCTGATACACCATGGAGTCAGCCTTGTTGCGCGCGGTGATTTCGTCCTTGCGCTTGTTATCGTCGGCCGCATGCGCCTCGGCGTCCTTGGCCATCTTGTCCACTTCGTCCTTGCTCAAGCCCGAAGACGACGTGATGGTGATCTTCTGTTCGTTGCTGGTGGCCTTGTCTTTGGCCGTGACGTTCAAGATGCCGTTGGCGTCGATATCGAACGTCACCTCCACCTGCGGAATGCCGCGCGGCGCGGGCGGTATGCCGATCAACTGAAACACGCCCAACATACGGTTGTCCTTGGCCAAGGCGCGCTCGCCCTGGTAGACCTTGATTTCGACCGAAGTCTGGGAATCCGCGGCCGTCGAAAACGTCTCGCTCTTGCGCGTCGGAATGGTGGTGTTGCGGTCGATCAATTTCGTGAACACGCCGCCCAGCGTTTCAATGCCCAGCGACAGAGGCGTTACGTCGAGCAGCAACACATCCTTCACTTCGCCGCCCAGCACGCCCCCTTGCACCGCCGCGCCCACCGCGACCACTTCGTCGGGATTCACGCTGCGGTTGGGTTCTTTGTTGAACAGATTACGGACGATCTCCTGGACTCTCGGAATGCGCGTCGAGCCACCCACCAGCACCACTTCATCGATCTGCGATGGAGTGACGCCCGCGTCGGCCAGCGCTTTCTTGCAGGGCTCCACCGTGCGCTCTAATATGTCCGCCACCATCTGTTCAAAACGCGCCCGCGTCAACTTAATCGCCATATGCTTGGGGCCGCTGGCGTCGGCGGTTAAGAAGGGAAGATTGATCTCGGTTTCGAGCAGCGTTGAAAGCTCGATCTTGGCTTTTTCCGCGGCTTCCTTCAGGCGCTGCAGGGCCATCTGGTCTCTGGAGACGTCAATGCCCTGGTCCTTCTTGAATTCCTGAATCAGCCACTCGATGATGCGATGATCGATGTTGTCGCCGCCCAAATGCGTGTCGCCGTTGGTGGATTTCACCTCCACCACGCCGTCGCCCACTTCGAGAATCGAAATGTCGAACGTGCCGCCGCCGAAGTCATACACCGCGATGGTTTCGTCCTTCTTGCGGTCCAGACCGTACGCGAGAGCGGCCGCCGTAGGCTCATTGATGATGCGCATCACCTCCAGGCCCGCGATCTTGCCGGCGTCCTTGGTGGCTTGCCGCTGTGCGTCGTTGAAATAGGCGGGCACGGTGATCACGGCTTTCGTGACTTTTTCACCCAGGTAAGCCTCGGCGGCTTCCTTGAGTTTGGTCAGCACCATCGCCGAAATTTCCGGCGGAGAAAGCCTCTTCCCACTGATGTCTACGCGCGCGTCGTCGGTGTCTCCGGACACAATGCGATAGGGAACCAGCTTGCTTTCCTCCGGCACTTCGTCGAAACGGCGGCCCATGAACCGCTTGATCGAATAGACCGTATTCTCAGGATTGGTGACCGACTGGCGTTTTGCCACGGTTCCCACCAGTCTCTCGCCGCTCTTGGCGAAACCCACCACCGACGGGGTTGTCCGGCCGCCCTCCTGGTTGGGAATCACGACGGGGGTTCCGGCCTCCATCACGGCCACCACGGAGTTGGTGGTGCCCAGGTCGATGCCTATGATTTTGCTCATGTTCTAGATCCTTGTAGCGTCCATTTCTTCAGGAGATATCGTGCTTAATTTAGCCTAATATAAGTATCCAAGTTTAGTGTCATGCTGTCAAGTTAATTTGAGCGAGGTTTTTTCTTCGTCGGCTCCAGACCCGGTATATACTGTGCAAGGCAGGCGACGAATATGAAACGAGTCTTGACTGCGTATTTCCTCCTCTTGGCGTCCCTGGGAGCACAGTGGCTCAACCACCCCACTCCTGGGATGCCGCGCACCCCTGATGGCAAGCCCAACCTGACGGCCCCTGCTCCCAGAGCCCTCGACGGTAAACCGGATTTCAACGGAGTGTGGAGCGCACCCGGGTACAGCACCAAGTATCTGGAAAACCTGGCCGCGGACGGCGTCGAAGTCCGAATGCTGCCGTGGGCCGCGGCTATTTACAAGGAACGCCAGGAAAATTTCGGCAGGGACAGACCGTCGACCAGTTGTTTACCGCACAGCGTGACGGACTTCGACGCACATCACATGCCCAGGAAGGTGATCCAGACTCCGGGCGTGCTGGTGATCCTCTATGAGAGCTATCACACCTTCCGCCAGATCTTCACCGACGGCCGCTCTTTTCCGAAAGACCGCGAGCCGGCGTGGTTCGGATATTCGGTTGGAAAATGGGAAGGCGACACGCTGGTGGTGGATACGGTGGGCCTCAACGAAAAGACGTGGCTCGACGACGGCGGCCACCCGCACAGCGATGCGCTCCACGTGATCGAGCGCTTCCGCCGCCCGGACTTCGGACACATGGAAGTGGAGTTGACTATCGACGATCCGAAAGCCTACGCGCGTCCCTGGACGGTGAAACTCCCGTGGGCCCTCGTGCCAGATACCGACTTGTTGGACTGGGTCTGCGAGAACGAGAAGGACCGGCCGCACATGGTGGGCAAGTAGGACGTCTTGGCCGGTTCCTGCCGCTCAAAATCGCCGATACACTTCTTTCCTGTCACCCACGCGGACCACCAACACGCGCAGCACTTGGTCGGCAATTTGATAGATTGCGCGATAGTTCTTTCCGGGACCCACATAGACACGGTAGAGTTTTTCTTTCGCATGCAGGCGT
This sequence comes from Candidatus Sulfopaludibacter sp. SbA3, assembly GCA_945861255.1. Lineage (GTDB taxonomy): Bacteria > Acidobacteriota > Terriglobia > Bryobacterales > Bryobacteraceae > Palsa-187. Next base: position 3 of record CAMAUG010000129.1, on the reverse strand, counting down.
TCG
>CAMAUG010000128.1 GCA_945861255.1 Candidatus Sulfopaludibacter sp. SbA3 | reverse complement strand
CGTGCCCAGCCATTGATCGGGTCTGGACTGTGCGCCGCCGATCATTTTTCCGCCCGTGACCAAGGTGGCCTCGCCTTCCATCACATAAAAGATGTCGGTCTCCTTGTCGTGGACTTCCACCTTGCCCGGACCGGTCCGCCGATTGGCCGCCACGCTATGGTCGGCTCCCTTGGCAATGGAGCCGCCTTTGGCGAATAAGGCCGTGACCTTATCGTGGTCCACATACGTCGCGGCGCCTCCGCCCTCGGCCGCTATCAGCAAAGCCGTGGCCGCGAAGGCCGCAAGAACAATCAAATATTTCATGGTATTGCCTCCCTGTGAGGTTTCATTGTATCAGCCCAAATCGCGTCCCGCCGGGAACGGCTGCTCGCCGAATCCGCGACCTCGGCGCAGCCTGCCGTGACACCGATTTTGACCGTACCGCGCCCTCTATCAGCGACTGCCTGATATCTGGAGGGCGTGATAGTATGAGTTGGGATTAAGAGGGTTCTCCTGCATGATTTCTGGCGCAGCGCGACCACTGGTTATCGTCGGCTTTACGAGCCTGATCCTGGTCCTCAATGCCGCCGATGAGCGGCCTGCCGCGACGACCGGTTCCAGCCACTTTTCGAAGAACATCCAGCCGTTCTTTGCCAAGAACTGTTATCAATGCCATAACGCCAAGTTAATGACCGGCGGGTTGAATCTGGAAGGCTATACCAGCGCGGCGGCCCTGCGCCTGGATCAACAAAAGTGGGAGAAGATTGAGCGGCGGCTCACCGCGGGGGAAATGCCTCCCAAGGAAATGCCTCGGCCCAATGAGACCGAATTGAAGGCGGTCCTGGCTTGGATCGGGAATGAGTTGGACCGCGCGCCGCAATCCACCGCGGCCATTCGGGTCCACCGCCTGAATCGTGTCGAGTATAACAATACGATACGGGACCTGTTGGGAGTGGACGGCAAAGCCGCCAATGATTTCCCTCCGGACGATTCCGTTTATGGCTTCGACAACATAGCCCAGGCGCTCTCAGTTTCTCCGTCATTGATGGAGAAATATCTGGCGGCAGCGGAAAAGATTTCCAAAATCGCGGTCTTTGGTCCGGATCTGAAAGTGACCACCGAGCTTTTGAAGGCGCCTTTGCCGCGCCGCATGGAATTCGCGAATCCCGTGAACATCGTGCAGCCCGCCTTCTATTCGCTACACCAATACGACCTCACTGGTCTTTCACAGCCGGGATCGCTCCATACGTCGTACAACTTTCCGGTGGACGCCGAATACGACTTTCGAATTGTGGGCGCGGGAAACCGTCCCCCAGGGTCGGAGCCCGCGGAGTGCACGTTCTTTGTCGACGGAAAACTGGTCCATACCTTCGCGGTGAGAGAGATGGAGGCTGATGGATTCGTACGGCGGACCGACCACTGGGATATTCGCCTTAAGATGACGGCCGGCAAGCACGAGTTGGTCATCGCGTTCCCGAGGCAGTTTCACGGAATGCCGGCCGGCATGGGCGGTCCGGAACCCTCCAAGACGCCGATTGTGATCAGCCAGAACGATCAACTCCTGATGAAGGAACGGCTGGCGGCCCTGGAAGCCGAACTGGCCAAGGAGACGGATGTCGCGAAGATTTCACAACTTTCAAACGAAGTCGCGAAACTCAGGAATCCGCGTCCACCGCGATACGAAGGGCTAGCCGTCAGCGAAGTCAACATCACGGGCCCGTATGACTATGTACGAAGACCTTCGCCGGAGAGCGCGAGGATGCTTTACGCGTGCGGCCACATCGACGGGAAACACAACCCCTCCTGCCAACGCAAGATTCTATCGAGCCTCGCAACGCGAGCCTTCCGCCGGCCCGTCAGCGAGGAAGAGGTCGAGCCGTTGAACGCCATCGCCTCCGCGGCGCGCACGCGCGGAGGCTCATTTGAAGAGGGGATCTCAGTTGGGCTCACCGCGATTCTGGTGTCTCCCAAGTTTCTGTTTCGCGTGGATGGGGAGGCCGGCGCATTCGGGCTGGCGTCGCGGCTTTCGTACTTCCTGTGGAGCAGCATGCCGGATCAGCAGCTAATGCGGCTGGCGCGACAGGGAACACTAGCCAAGCCGGACGTGCTCGACGGACAAGTCCGGCGCATGCTGGCCGATCCCAAGTCCAGTGCGCTGGTGGACAACTTTGTAGGGCAGTGGCTCGAGACACGGCGTCTGGAGGATCTCCAGCCGGACCGGGATCGCTTCCCCGATTTCGATGAATATCTACGGTCATCGATGATCAAGGAAACGCAGTTGTTCTTCGACCATGTGATGCGCCAGGATCGCAGCCTGTTGGACTTCATTGACGGAAAATACACATTTCTGAACGAACGGCTCGCGGCCCATTACGGGATTCCGGGGGTCAGCGGGACGGAATTCCGGAAAGCGGACCTCGGCAGCGCGGAGAGGAGTGGCGTCCTGACGCAGGCGAGTGTCCTCACTTCCACGTCGTATCCCAACCGCACCTCCGTGGTGCTGCGCGGCAAGTGGATCCTCGAAAATATCTTGAACCAACGCGTCCCCCCTCCGCCACCGAACGTGCCGAGCCTGGATGGCGATTCCGTCGGAGCAACAGCCTCGCTCCGGCAACAGATGGAGCAGCACCGCAAGAACGCACTGTGCGCATCGTGCCATTCCATGATGGATCCGCTGGGATTCAGCCTGGAAAACTTCGACGCGGTGGGCGGATGGCGCACCATGGACGGCAAGTTTTCCATCGATGCCTCCGGCGCCACTCCAGCGGGCTACACGTTCCAGGGGGCCAGCGGAATGAAGGCCTTCCTGCGGCAGAATCGCGACGCCTTCGCACAGTCAGTGACGGAGAAGATGCTGATTTACGCACTGGGCCGCGGCGTCGAGCGGTCTGATCGTCCGGTGGTCAGTCAGATTGTAGCGCGCCTGGCGGCCGAGGACTACAAGTTTTCAGCATTGATATTGGGCATCGTCGACAGCCCGGCTTTCAAGATGGAGGCCCGGTCGGGCGGTCTCGCGGTTCCGATGGAGGCGAAACAATGATCGTTACACGTAAACATCTTCCGAGGCGGACATTTCTCAAAGGCCTGGGCACTGTGGTGGCACTGCCGTTTCTGGACGCCATGGTTCCGGCGTTCGCCGCGCCTTCCTCCACCAAGTATCCGGTGCGGCTGGCCTTCCCGTACGTGCCGAACGGGATGATGATGCAGTACTGGACGCCTCAAGGAGTGGGGAAGGATTTCGAATTCACACGCCTTCTCAAGCCGCTCGAAGCGTTCCGGCAGGACATGTTGGTGCTGACTGGACTGCACCACTCCAACGGAGTCGGCCCCAGCGGCGACCACGCCAGAGCCTCCGCCACATATTTGACTGGAGTTGCCCCCTATGAAGGCTCGCTTTCTGACATCCGCTTGGGCATCTCGGTCGACCAGGTGGCCGCGCAGGCGATAGGCTCCCAGACCCGGCTCCCCTCCATCGAGCTGGGTTGCGAGTCCACGCGCGAGGTGGGCGCTTGCGACGGTGGTTTTAGTTGCGCCTACATGAACAACATGTCGTGGCGCAATGCGACCACGCCCCTTCCTTTGGAGACGAACCCGCGGCTGGTGTTTGAGAGGCTGTATGGAAGTCTGGACACCAGCACGGATCCGAAAGTGCAGCTGCGGCTGGACGCAAACAGGAAGAGCGTGCTGGACTACGTCACCGATGAAACCAGGCGGCTGGAAGGATCCCTGGGCGCTCCGGACAAGCTGAAGTTGCAGGAGTATCTGGGCGCGGTCCGCGACATTGAAAAGCAGATCGGGCGCGTGGAGAAACAGAACCAATTGAATCCGCAAATCGAAAAGCCCATGTCGGCTCCTACCGTTTTCGCGGAACACGCGCGCCTGATGAGCGATTTGCTGGTGCTTGCGTTCCAGGCCGACGTTACGCGCGTGGCGACGTTGATCTATGCCAAGGAAGGCAGTGCTCGGGCCTATCCGGAGCTTGGCTTCGGCGATGGACATCACCCCCTGACGCACCATCGCAAGAGACCCGACATGGTCGAAAAGTGCGCTCTCATCGAACGTCATCACGTGGAGCAGTTGGCGTATCTGATCGGAAAGATGAAATCGATTCAGGAGGGCGATGGTAGCTTACTGGATCATTCGATGGTCGTCTACGGTTCCAGCATGAGCGAGCCGAACACCCACATTCATGCAAATGTGCCGTGCCTGCTTTTCGGCCGCGGAGACGGGAGCATCAAGCCCGGAAGGCATGTCGTCTACTCCACCGACACGCCGCAGACCAATCTGTGGCTTACGCTGCTGGACCGCATGGGTGTGAGGACGGAAAAGCTCGGCGATAGCACCGGAAAAGTTGAACACCTGACTGACGTTTGAGGGCGGGAACTATCGCTTCTCTGTCCCGCTGCCAACCAGATCCAGAACCATCTTCATGATCTCGCCGTCCGGGCTCGCCAGTCCCTCCAAAATGGAAAAGTGATTCCGCCCCGCCACCGGTGTGAAGCGGCCCGGCAATCGCTTTTCCTCCCACGCCTTCCAGTACTCCGCCGACTGCCGCTGCAACTCGGGTAGCTCCGCGCCGCCCACCGTGATGAACAGTGGTTTGCTGCGATCCGGAAGGTGATGGATCGGGCTGACTTGCCGCGCCTCTGCTTCGTCCAGCCCAAGCACATCATTGATGTAATTCAATCGGATCGGCTCCAGATCGAAGATGCCGCTGATCGCAAGGCCGCCGGCGACACTCGGCTCGCTCATGGCCATGGCGGTGAGGTGTCCGCCGGCCGACCAACCGGATAAGTAGATCTTCGCTGCATCGCCGCCGAGCGTGGGCATCTCTGCGGCGATGTAGCGCACGCCCTCGCGAGTCTGGGCGACGATCTCAGCCAGCCGTGCCTGCGGCGCCAGCGTGTAGCCGATCAGCGCCACGTTGATGCCATGCGCCAGCGGACCCTCGGCAACGAACGCGAAGCCGTCCTTGTGGTTTCGCAGCCAATAACCGCCGTGGATGAATACGTATGTGGGCGCGTTGGGCCGGCCACACGCGAAGTAGTCGAGGCGCTGGCGCTCGGCTGGGCCATAACGCAGATCCAGATGTTGGGGATGCGCGGCACGCAGCTTCGCGCTACGCTCGCGCCAATCAGTGAGGTACTGATCGCTGTCCGCCACCGCCGTGAGGTTGTTGTAGGCGGCGTCGAGCGCCGCGCGATCCATGCCGCGATAGAGCAAATTCGTCTCCTGTCAGGCGTCTTGCCCGCCGCCGCGCGTTCCAGGAAACGGCCACCCGGCTTGTCATGACTGCATCGGCATGACTACCTTATGGCCTCTCCGAACAGGCAGACAAGATATTATATCCACTTCTGAGGCGTATTCCGCGCGAGCCTGCCTACGATCAATTGGCCGGTTTTGGCGATGCTGCCGCGGATGGAGGGGCACTGCCGTTCCAATCGCGATTGTTGCGCGTGGTGCGCCACATGTTATCTCCCCACCACGGCTGCGATGTGGAACCGGCGCGCCGGTGGCCGGTACCGATCTCGATGGAGTCGTACACTTCGGAGGCGGCCAGCTCGGGCAGCTCCAACGTCATGGTTTGTTCCTCGCCGCGGGCGTCCGTGAAATCGATGGTCAGATTGCGGTGGGCGGGGCGCTTCGTGGTGAGCCGCTTCCAGACGGGACCGTTGGCGGGACCTACGACGGCAGGGCCCATCTCATATCCGGTGATCTTCTTATAAGGGGCGGCGATGGTGACTTTGCCGGAGCGGAACGTCAGCTCCTCGCTCTCCACCCTTAGCAAGCCCGAGTTTCCGGCGCTTAAGTCTTTCAGATTACCGACGACGTAGGCGGCATCCACCGAGGCCGCCATCAGGCGGGAACACGACAACGCCAAAGCCAGACAGGCAGCGGAACTAAGGAAACGCATGGGACAACCCTCCGAATGAGGAATCGGCGGAGGGTGCGTGGGACTTTAGGCGGGGTACAGCAACCGCCGCGCCCCGACTGCGGGCGGAGGTGAGAGCCCCGCCGCCGCGCGGTGCTAAGATCCAAGCTACAAGGATCTGGCGTCTTGCTCGGGAAACTCATCCTCATCGTCGCTTCCGGCGTCGGGCTTCTTCTGGTGCCCCCGGCGAGCGCTCAATCCGCGAACGAAGTTACTGCCCGGTGGAGCGCGCAGATGAAGGAAGCCGGCTTCGATTTGGCGCTCCTCAAGGGCGCGCTGGAGACCGCCGAGGGCTTCGGTGAATCCGATCTTCGCCTTTTCGAAACACTGGTGCGGCTCGCCAGCGCGTGCTCGGAGCAGGACGAAGAATGCGACCTGGAAAAAACAGGTTATCTGGATCGCGCCCTCCGCGTGCGATCCCGCGTGCGGCCCATGGATGTGCCCTACGCCGATCTACTGATGACGCTGGGAGCCGTGGTTCCCCCCGCTAGGCGGCACCGGGACGCGCTCGCCGTGTACGGAGAAGCGCTGACGCTTCGCGAGAAGTTACTCGGGCCAAGCGACGCGAAGGTAGCGGAGACGCTGATCGCAGTTGCGTGGGTGCATCACTGGCGGAAGAACCCGGCGCTCGCGCGGGAATTCGCGAAACGCGCGCTGGATCTTCGCGAAAAAGCGGGGGCCGAGCAAACTGAAGATCTTGCCGAACTGCTGGACGGCTCGGCCAAACTCTATCTGAGCAATCAGGACCGCACCAACGGGCGCAAGGAGTACGCGCGCGCCATGGCCATTCGCGGCAAGCTATGGCGGCGGACCGATCCTCGATACATTGATGCCCTGAGGGACATCGCGTCCTATACGCGCTGGGGTGCGGATCAGGATCTGGCGGAACAGACTTTGCTCGACATCACGGCATTGCAGAAACAAGGCCACACGGAGCGCTCCGAGGAGTATTTCGAAGCCATCGACGCCTGGGGAGATTTTCTGCGCTACCGGCGCCGGTTGCCGGAAGCGCAAGCGGCGTATGAACTGGCATACCGGACCAAAGAGCGTCTGGCGAAAAGTGATTTGGCCGCCGCGGTAGTACTGGGAAAACTTGCGCAGACAGCGCTCGATCGCGGCCTCTACGGACAGGCGGCGGAAACAGGAGAGAAGGCTCTGGCGGTCCGCGCCGCGCGCGAGTCCCCATCGCCAAATTACGGCTCCGTTTCACTGTATGCACTGCTGGCGGAGGCGTATTTGCAAGCGGGCGATCCAGCGAAGTCGGAAACAAATTTCGTGCTGCTTAGCACAGCGGCGGTACCGAATTACCGCGAAATATTGATCTCCGCCGCTGACAGGCTGGCTAGGATCTATATCGCGCGTGGAGACCAGCCTCACGCGGCTCGCAGTGTGGAGACGCTTGTGGCGGCGCTCGAAGCAGGCAATCCAAACGACACCCGCTTGCTGGTCGAATTGCCCCGGCTCGCCAAACTGTATACCGCCATGGGCAGAACGGACGACGCCAACCGGATGAATATGGCCGCGTTTCGCGTGGCGGGCCGAACGATTCAGGACAGCGTCAACAGCAGTCCTGAAACACGGAAACGAACGATATGGATCCTGACCATCGCCGCGCTCGTACCGCTGTTCGGATTAGGTGGGTGCGGCCTCGCCTACTGGTGGCTGGCGCGGCGTCTGCACCGAATGCTGGCGGTAACCGAGGCAGCTCCGGTGAGGCCGACCGGCGTTCCAGAGCTGGCGGAGGCATTCGCTGGCCCACCGCTCCAGAGCCTTCTGCCGCAAATTTCCGTGCCCGCCCCCGCTCCCGAAGCGGTGCCGCAAGCGGCGTCGGAAGCCGGCGTTGATCCGGGCGACATCCATGCACCAAAGCGCGATCACGCGCCGCTGCCCGAGCATGCGCCGCACGCCGAGCCCTCGCCGGCCGGACAGGAGGCTTTCCTGGAGGCTGCCGCGCTAGCGCCTGAACCTCCACCTTTGCCGCCTGCGCAGCCGCCGCCCCTGTCGGCGTCGCGAATCTTGCTGCACGCCGACGGGGCGGAACTATTCGCGATGCGTGTGCTCAATCTTCTGTTGTCCCTGCTGACGCTCGGCGGCTACAGCTTCTGGGGCAAGGCCAAGGTCCGGCGTTACGTCTGCGGCCAGGCCGAATATCTGGGCGACCGTTTCGCTTTTCACGGTACCGGCCGCGAACTGCTGTGGGGCTGGATGCGCTCGCTGCCGGCGCTCGGCTTCATCTTCCTGGTCCCCAACATCGTGCCGCTTTTCTGGCAGCATCCTTACTCCATCGTGGCGGCGCAAATCGCCGCGTTCGCAGCGCTAGCCATTCTTTGGCCGGTGGCGCGCATCGGCGCATACCGTTACCGCATGAACCGGATGTCCTGGCGCGGTATCCGCTTTTCGTACCGCGGCAGAGCAATGCCTTACCTGGGCGCGAGCCTGCTGGGCTATCTGATCACGGGCCTCACGCTGGGCATCTACTGGCCCTTCGTTCAAAACCGCCTGCGCAAGGCGCTCTACAACAAGACTTACTTCGGCGACGGAGACTTCCACTTCTCCGGCCGCGGCCGGGACCTGCTTCCCGCGTGGCTGTTCGTGCTGCCTCTCACCATATTTTCGTTCGGCGTGGCGTGGGCGTGGTGGAGCGCGTTGCGCCAGCGCTACTTCTGGGCCCACACTACGTTTGCCGGCAGCCGTTTTCGTTGCACAGCCACAGGGGCGGAGTTGCTGGGTCTCTGGATCGTCAACTTCCTCATCATCGTTCCGACCCTGGGCCTGGGAATGTCGTGGGTGATGCTGCGGACACTGCGGTTTTGGACCGAGCATCTTGAGATCGTCCAAACTCCGAACCTCTCCGGTTTCCGGCAGGATGAATATGCCACATCGGCGGTGGGCGAGAGTTACGCGGACTTCCTGGGCTTCGATTTTGGATTCTGATAGCCATTCAATATGATTCGTCCCATCGAAAGCGTTTTTCGCGCGCGCTACTACGACGGAAAATTTCCCGTCAGCCATGAAGCTTCCGTGGAGATCGGGGCATTCACGCTAATCGTATCGGTGGAAGGCGCGGACCCCTCCGCGTGGCCATTTCCGGCGATTCACTTTGGCGCGGATGGCTCCCACGGAGAGCCCGTTCGCATGGAACACGTTTCCGTGGAGACCCTGATCGTAGAATCGCGCGATTTCGTGGAGGCACTCCGGCAGCACGGCATTCAGCGCGCCCCCGTGGCGATCAATCTGCGCAGTTGGCCCGCTATTTTGGGGTGCTGCGCGGCCATCGCCGTCCTCGCCGGCATTTACTACTCGGTGGGAGTGACGTGGGCCGCGGAAGTATCGTCGCGCTTCATGCCGGTTTTTCTGGAGGAACGGCTGGGGAAGACGGTGGTCTCTTTGCTGGCGCCTGAATCCACGCGCTGCGCGGTGCCCCCCGGCAGCGGGTTACAGACCATCGTCGAGCGGCTGCGCGCGGCGTCCGGCTCAGTCTACCGGTTTCAGTTGATCTATGTGAACCTGGGCGTGGTGAACGCCTTCGCGGCGCCGGGCGGATACATTGTCGTGTTCCGGGGCCTGCTGGAGGAGACGCAAACCCCCGAGGAATTCGCCGGCGTGTTGGCGCATGAAATGGAGCATGTGATGTTGCGTCACAGCGCGCGCGCCATCGCTCGCGAATTTTCCGGCCGTGCGCTGCTGGCGCTGATGGCCATCGATTCCAGTGGGACTCCCACCGCGATGCAGGCCGGCGCGCGGCTGGCCAATCTCTCTTACCAGCGGTCGGACGAACAGGATGCGGATCTGGCGGGCGCCCGTTTGCTGGCGAAAGCCGGCATGCCCACCGGCGGCCTGACGGTTTTCCTGCGCCGCATGCTGGTGGATCCCCGCGCCGGCGAGCCCTCGCTCCGCTATCTGTCATCCCATCCAGCGATGCAGGAGCGCATCGAGA
>CAMAUG010000127.1 GCA_945861255.1 Candidatus Sulfopaludibacter sp. SbA3 | reverse complement strand
GGAGCGGAAGCATGTGACTGGGGACACCATCGGGAAGACAGCGCTCGGAGGGATCGGCCGCATCGCCGTGCGCGGTGATTTCTTCGAAGTGCTTCTGAGCTTCGGGGAGCATGGGGATTCTCGATCCGGGCGGCATGTATTGGGCAATGCCGCGGCCTGACGGATTGAGGTACGCGCGGCTTGCTGCCCAGATTCCACCCAAGTCGGGATGGCCGTCTTGGGCGCGGGGTGCGGGGGCGGTGAGGTTGGGCTTGCCGTCTTTGGTGCGGGGAGTGCCAGGCAGGGGGATCTTGATCCACTGGGCTTGGGTGGTGAACGTGAGGGAGAGGAAGAGGAAAAGATTGGGGATCGAGGCGAAGTGTCTCATAGGGGCTCTCCTTGACGGGATGTGCTTGTTGCAGCTAGATGCAGCTAAGTGTAGCCGATCAGAAAGCGGATTGCGCCTGTGTTGCCAGCGCATCCGGACGCTGTTGGTACCCCCTCGATCTATCTGGAACCAGACTCCACTATCAGGGGGACGAAATCGCAATCGACGCGAAGCGGGATGAAGCAACGCGGTCTGAACCGGGGCGGCGTGGAATGTGCGGAAGCTCACGCATTACCTTTCGGGTGGATGGCAGAAGATCCAGCGCGCGCCTGTGGCGGTGCGTGCGGCGCCAATAATTGTGGCTGGATACCGATTTATCCCGCTGCTTGTTTCGCGCGGTGCTCGCGATACGCGGCGCGGACGGCCTGCATCTGGCGGGCGTGGTTCTCGACGTGTTCGGCGAAGAACCGCACCATATCCAGCAGGGAAATCACTCCGCGCTTACTGTGGGTGCCGGTTCGCGCGAAGGTCTCCTCCGGGAGACTCTTCAGGAGGTCGTAGTTTTCAGAACGCATTCGGCGCAGCGTTTCCAGGGCGTGCGAAATTTTACGCGTGGAATAGTCCAGCTTGTCCGCCCATGCGTCCTGTTCGATGGCGGGCATGGTGGGGTTGTCCTCTGCAATCACCTGGCGGAAGCGCACTGCGGTGAGCACTTCGATATCGGCCAGATGGCAGGCGATCTGGCGGACGCTCCATTTACCCTCACCGGGATGGAAATCGAGTTCGCTTCCGGCCGCGCCGGTGGTGACGGTGGCAATCAGGTCCGCACCGCGGCGGTATCGTTCGAGCAGGTCTGGCAATTCACTCATGGTTTGGAGGCCTCAGTAATAATCCGCGCAAGACATGTAATAACCGCACTGCTCGCAGAGCAGTTTGCACTTGCGACCTTCCAGGCGACGGCTGCAAACGGGGCAATAGAGCATGGGTTCATTCTCGTTCGCGGGGGACGCGGTGGTGGGGGCGGGTTGTTCGCGAGGCGGATGCACGGTGGAACTATTATAATGAAGCCAGCCGCCGGTCTGGTGAAAGTGATCGGCAAAATCCGGCTTAAGGAAAACCATGCGGATCAAGCTTCTTGCAGTTTTCGTCGCAGTAAGCGCGCTGTGCTCGGCGCAGATGAGACGGGAACCGGAGAGGCCCGTGCGCTTACCGGTGCGCGGCGTGCACGGAGCCATCGCCGCAGGCAGCGAATGGGCCACCGAAGCCGGCATGCGCACCTACTACAAGGGCGGCAACGCAGCCGATGCGGGCGTGGCCACTATGTTCGCCGCGGCGGTGACGGAAGTTTCGCATTTCGGCATGGGCGGGGAAGCACCCATTCTCATCCGCACCAAGGACGGCAAGGTATTCTCTATCGCGGGCATCGGAACCATGCCGCAACTGGCCACCGCGGAGATGTTCCGCAACCGCCCCTTGCAGCCGTTTGAAGTCACCGAGCGCGATCCCGGCGGATTACGCGGCATTATCCCCGGCGCAGGTTTGATGCCGGCGGTGGTGCCCGGAATGGTGGACGCGGCGCTGCTGGCGCTGCGCGAATTCGGCACTCTTTCGTTCCAGGACATTGTGGCGCCCGCGGTGGAGCTGGCCGCCGATGGCTACGCGCTGGATGAAGTGCGCGCGAATTCGATCAACTACAGCGCTCCGTTCTTCAACCGTTGGCCCACGTCCAAGCAGCACTTCATGCCGGCGGGGCGTCCGGTGCGGGTTGGGGAGACGTTCAAGCAACCGGATCTGGCGCGCACGCTGCGCGCAATGGCGGACGTGGAAAAGAAGGCCCTGGCGGCGGGCGCCAAGCGCCAAGCGGCCATCGACGCCGTGCGGGATTACTTCTATCGCGGCGAGATCGCCCGCAAGATCGATGAGTTCAGCAAGGCCAACGGCGGGTTGCTGCGCTACGAGGACATGGCCGCATTTAAGCTGCAAGTGGAGGAAGCGGCCTCGACTACGTATCGAGGCTATCGGGTCTATAAGCCCGGTTTTTGGAGCCAGGGCCCGGCGATGCTCCAGACCTTGAACATCCTGGAGGCGTTCGAGGACATGCCGGCGTTTAACTCCACCACCTACGTTCATCGCACGGCGGAGGCGTTGAAGTTGGCCTACGCGGACCGCGACACTTACTACGGCGATCCGAAGTTCAGCCAGATCCCGATGGCTACGCTGCTGTCGAAAGAATACGCAGCCGCGCGCCGCCGCCAGATCACCGACAAAGCCTCGCAAGAATTTCTGCCCGGGATCATCGATGGCAAGAGCGGCCGCCACCCGGCCGTGGAGGAACTGGCGCACGTTCAGATAGACCCGGCGCTGATGGCGCATGACACCACGTGCGTCGACGCCATCGATAAAGACGGAATCATGTTTTCCGCAACACCTTCCGGCGCGTGGCTTCCCAGCGTGATCGCCGGCGACACCGGTATTCCGCTGAGCGTGCGCGGGCAGAGCTTCGTGCTCATCGAGGGGCATCCCAACGAATTGGGACCCGGGAAACGCCCTCGGATCACGCTGAGCCCGACGCTGGTGACGCACGCCGACGGCCGTCCATTCGCGGTGCTTTCCACCCCTGGCGGAGACACGCAAGAGCAAGGTCTGCTACAAGTTCTATTGGCAACTATAAACTATCGCTTGAACTCCCAAAACGCGGTGGAAGCCGCGCGCTTTGGAACGCGCCACCTGGTTTCCAGTTTCGATAATCACGCCTGGAATCGCGGCGATCTGCAATTGGACGAGCGCTTTCCGCAGGCGTCCGCCGCAGATCTGGCGGCGCGCGGCCACAAGGTCAGCTTTTATTCGCGTTACAACAACGGTAGTGCGCCGGTGCTGATTCGCGTACTGGAAAACGGAGTGATTGAGGCGGGCGCGGATCCCTACTACAACCGTTCGGCACACGCCTGGTAACGAGCGCGTGAACCTGTCTTTGTTCGACCCGCCCTCGCCCGGATTCGATCGCACGGGGCTGGCGTCCCGGCTGCGCAAGCTGGCGAGCCAGAACATCTGGATCGGAACAAGCTCCTGGAAATACGAAGGCTGGCTGGATCAGATTTACACGACGGAACGTTATGTGACGCGCGGCAAGTTCTCGCGCAAGCGGTTCGAAGCGGAATGCCTGGCCGAATATGCAGAAACGTTTCCCATCGTGTGCGGGGATTTCTCGTTTTATCAATTTCCAACGCCGGAGTATTGGCAGCGCCTGTTCGCTTCCGCACCCGCTGGACTGCAATTCGCATTGAAGGTGCCGGAGGAAGTTACAGCGGAGGTGTTCCCCCGGCACGCGCGTTACGGCCCCCGGTCGGGGACGGTGAACGAGGCCTTCCTGAACGCCGATGCGTTTCAGGCACTTTTTCTGGAGCCGCTACTGCCATACCGCGACCGCATCGCATCCTTGATTTTGGAATTCGGAGCGCGCTCCACGCCGCCTAACGAGTTCGTGGGTCGATTGCATCCTTTCCTCGATAAGCTGCCGCGGACATTCCGCTACGCCGTGGAAGTGCGGAACCGCCTGTACCTCCAAGCCCCTTATTTCGATTGTCTGCGCGAACGCGGTGTCGCACACGTCCTGAATGCCTGGAGCAAGATGCCTCCGTTGCAGGAGCAGATGGCGATCCCTGGCGCGTTGACGGCGGATTTCACGGTGGCTCGCGTGCTGCTGCGCGAAGGACGTGCTTACGAACAGGCGGTGGAGGCGTTTTCGCCTTATGCCGAGGTACGAGACCCGAATCCGGAGGGCCGTGAGGCTCTACGCGCACTGATCCGCCGCATGCGCGAGGAACGCCGTACGGCGCTGATCTTCGTGAACAACCGTTTTGAGGGGAATGCTCCGCAAACCATTGAGGCGATCACGGCGGATGCTGCGGCGGATGCTGCGGCGGATGACGCGGCGGATGACGCGAGCATCGGAGAATGACGCCGCTTGCGCTCCCGATTGACGGGCTGTTGCCGAAGATCGTAGAGACGCTGTGCAAGCATCGGCGACTGGTCATCGAGGCGCCGCCGGGGGCGGGGAAGACCACTCGCGTTCCCCCGGCGCTGCTCTCCATCGTACAGGGCGATGTGCTGGTGCTGGAACCGCGGCGGTTGGCCGCTCGCATGGCGGCGCGGCGCGTCGCGGAGGAGCGCAATGAGAAGCTCGGGGAGACGGTGGGTTATCAGGTGCGCTTCGAGGACGTATCCGGTCCGCGAACGCGATTGAAGTTCGTCACGGAAGGAGTACTCACGCGGAGGCTGCTGTCGGATCCCCATCTCAAAGGCGTGGGTGCGGTGGTGCTGGATGAATTTCATGAACGCCATCTGGACGGCGACCTGGCGTTGGCGCTGCTGCGGCGGCTGTCCAATTTGACGCTGGTGGTGATGTCGGCGACGCTTGAGGCCGCGCCGGTGGCACGCTTTCTCAACGATTGCCAAGTGCTGCGCTCGGAAGGCAAGTTATTCGACTTGCGGATCGACTATACGCCGCATTCGGCCGCGCCGCTGGAGGAACAAGTGTCAGCCGCCTTGGACAAGCTGGTGGCTGAGGGCTTAAGCGGCGACGTGCTGGTGTTCCTGCCGGGAGCGGCCGAGATCCGGCGGGCGGCTCGCGCCGTGGAGAAAACCGCGGCGCGCGAGCATCTTGCGGTGCTGCCTTTGCACGGCGATCTTTCCCCCGCCGAGCAGGACCGCGCCGTCATGCCCAGCGTGCAGCGTAAGGTGATTCTTTCCACGAACGTCGCCGAGAGTTCCGTGACCATTGAAGGCGTCACCGCGGTGATCGATAGTGGATTGGCGCGAGTGGCGTCCGATTCGCCGTGGACGGGATTGCCTTCATTGGAGGTCAAGCGCATCAGCCAGGCCTCGGCTACACAGCGTGCGGGACGCGCCGGACGCACCGCGCCGGGCCGTGTGATTCGCTTGTACACCGCCGAGGATTTCCATCGCCGGCCAAGGGCGGATGCGCCGGAGATCCTGCGCCGCGAGCTTTCGCACGTGGCGTTGCAGTTGCGCGCCATGAGTGTCACAGCGCTCGATTGGCTGGACGCACCGCCGGAGGCCGCGTGGGCAGCGGCCAACACGCTTTTGGATCGCTTGCAGGTCACACCCGACATGGCCGCGCTTCCGCTGCCGCCGCGCCTGGCCAAACTGGTTGTGGAAGCAACAGCCCACGGCGTCGCCGATAGAGGTTGCGCGGCGGCGGCCGTGTTGAGCGCGGGGGAACGCGGGCCGGCGGACTTGCTCGCTTTGATCGATTCCCAGTGGCAACCGCAGACCCAGCGCGTGTATGACCAACTCCGTCTTCTGGTTAGGGGCCGCATGGCGGCGGGCCGCGCGGATCGCGGGGGGGCGCGCGACGCGGACCTGCTGCGCGCCGTGCTGGCGGCATTTCCGGACCGCGTGGCGCGGCGCCGCAACAACGGTGAGTTGCTGCTATCGAGCGGTGGGGCGGCGCGTTTCCCAGACTGCCGTCATGAGTTCGTGGCCGCGTTGGACGTGGAGAGCCGCTCTGAGAAAGGTGCGCCGTTGGTGCGCCTGGCGGCCGGGCCGCTGGAACCGGAATGGTTGCTGGACCGCACCACGGCGCGCGAGACGCTCGAATGGAATCGCGCTGCCGAGCGCGTGGATCAAGTGTCCGCGTTGGTCTACGATCAACTGGTGATCGAAGAGACTCGCGCACCGGCCCAGCCCAGCCCAGAGGCCTCGGCATTGCTGACGGAAAAGGCATTGGAAGTGGACATCGGCCGGTTTTGCGATCGCGATGCACTCGGCCAATTGCTGGCGCGCGCGGCGTTTGCCGGGCAGGCGATTGATGTCCCGCGAAGTCTGCGAGAGATGTGCGGCGCGTTCACCAGTTTCGCCGGGCTTGCCTCGGCAAGTTTGCTCGCGGCACTGCGTCCGCCACGGCTGGATCAGGCCGCGCCGGAACGCTTGCGCTTACCGGGAGGGCGCGAGGTGAAGGTCCATTATGAGCAGGGCAAACCGCCGTGGATTGAATCGCGCTTGCAGGATTTCTTCGGCATCCGCGAAACACCTCGGATCAACGGCGTGCCGGTGGTGGTGCACCTGCTCGCTCCCAACCGGAGACCCGTGCAAGTGACCACGGACCTGGCGGGGTTCTGGGAGCGGCTGTACCCGCAGGTGAGGCGCGAGTTGTCGCGGCGCTATCCGAAGCACAAATGGCCGGAGAAGGCGTGAGGGTTACTTTCTCTCAAGCCGTCACGCACGCCCACTGGCCGCGCTCATCCTGAAAGCCGGAGAGAATTCGGCGCGGGGCCACGCGTTCCAGTTCCGGCCGCAGATCTTCCAGGACCACGTCGCCGATGTTGCACACTACAACATCAAAGGCGCCTGCGCGCACGGCGTCGGCGCTGCCGATAAAGAACGGCACGTCGCCTGTCACGGAATCCCGCAGCGCGACGGCTTGAGCGGCGTCCGGGTCCAGGTCGCAGGCAACCACGCGGCCGGCGCCTAACAATTTCGCCGCGCGCGATAGAATTCCCGAGCCGGAACCCACGTCGAGTACGGCATGGCCGGGCTTCACGATGGTCTCCATCGCCGCCAGGCACAGGCGCGTGCAGGGATGTTGGCCGGTTCCGCACTGCATGCCGGGATTGATCTCCAGACGGAGGCGGCCTGCGGGAGCTGGCTCGGTGCGCCATGGTGCGACCACGAAGAATCGCTCGCCCACCAGTAGTGGAGGCCAGGCGTCTTCGGTTTGCTGAACCCAGTTGACGTCCTGGCATTCGCTTGGTTCGCCAAAGAGCCGCGCGGATTCCACACTGGCAAAGAAAGCCTCAATCGATCCATCGGTCTCCACCAGACCCAGTGTTCCGGCCTCCCATAATTCCGCGGTCAACGTCTCGTATTGTCCGGGCGGAACCACGATGTGAACCGAGTACATGGACGGCTAGCGTGCCCGCTCAATCCGCAGCGCGGCGTCCCGATCCAGTTTCGCGCCGGCTTCATCGCCCAGATTCGCTTTGGCCGCGGCGCGGGCGCGGTAGGCGAAGGGCGCTTCCGGCATCTCTACGATGGCCTTGTCATAGTCATCCACGGCCTTCTGGTGCTGGCCCAGCGATTCGTATAGCAAGCCACGCTGGTAGTAACCGTCCGTGGTCGGCCGGAGGGCAATCGATTTGGAAAATTCCTTCAAGGCCGTCTCCAGATCGCGGTTTTCCACATAAATACGCCCGCGCTCTTCGTGGGCGCGCGTGAGCGGAGGGTCCATCTCAAGAGCGCGCGCAAGATCGTCCAACGCGGCGTTGCGCTGGCTCATGTTATGAAGAGCGATGCCGCGATTGAGGAAGGCCTCGGGCATGGCAGGCGAGAGATCAATAGATCTAGTGAATAGATCGATGGCGTCCGCGTATGTGCCGGGACGCATGTTCTTCATGCCCTCATCGTAGGCGGCTCGCGCGCGGATGGGTGCGCTGGCTGAGTAGTCGTATATGTAATATCCAGCGACGCCGAACCCGAACAACAGCAGTGTGTAGGAAATCAGGCGGCGTTGGCGGCGCCGCTGCGCCAGATGCGTTTCATCCATCGCCGGCGTCGGCGGCAGAGGCCGGACCGCGTCGAGCCAGCGCGTCAGAAAAGATTCCGGAGCCATCGGGTGTGATTATAGCGCGGTCGGAACGGTCGCTCACGGCAGTACCGTGAACTGGTCCAGATCCACGTGCAAGTCGGTTGCGGCCGGATTCCTTTCTCCCGAGACGCGAATTTCCAGGGTATGAACACCGCGCCCCAAGTCTTCAAAGCGCGCGCTTTGCCGCCACAAGATTTCCTTGGAATAGAGATCCAGACGTGTGAGTTCCTTTCCGTCTACACTAATCCGCGCGATGCCTCGATTGAAAGCGCGGGTGTACCAGTAAACGATGCCCGTGCCTTGAAACAAGAATCGGATTGTGTTTCCCGAATGGTTCGAGTAGCTGACGGTTCCGTGGATGGCCTCCGGGAAATCGGCGCGGTGATCCCAACGTCCGGTGTACTGGATGGATTCATTCGGATTGTCGTACTCGCCGGGAGAGGCGGGAACCGGTTCGGGCGGTTCTGGCGCAGGTGGTGTGGATGCTCGTGAGGTTAATTCGCGTTGCCCGGCGTCCGGTGTTTTCAACTCTATCGGCTGCGCGGATTCGGGCAGCCGAAAAACAGCGAATCCACCCGAGACCGCGAGCGGCGAGTCCAGCAACGGCCGGAGAACTTCATTCAGGGGGGGGTATTTGGTCTTGCCGGATGCGGGCGCCACGATATTGCGGATGCCTAGCCGTTGAAATTCCGCCAACACCTCGTCGGTCTTTTCCATGCGCGCCATGCGGAGCACATATTTGTATGTGTGCCACTGATCGGTATAAGCGCGGCCGTGGAATCCTGCAATTAGATTGCCGGCAAAAAATGCAGCCGGCTCGCCGGAAGCGTTCGCGTTCAGATACTCGATGAGCTTACGCTGTGGATGGCCCGTCTCCAGATAGGCAGCAACGGCAGCGCGGTCCGGCAGGGCAAAGTCGCGGTGATACCAGCCGGACGCCGGAAGAAAGTAGAGATTCAGCGCCGTGAACGCCGCCAGCCACCAGCCTACCGGTAGCTCCGCAAGCACTACGGAGAGTACGGCCAGGGCAGGGTAGAGATAACGCAGGTTCGGCTGTGAGAGATATCCGAGTATCGCGGCGGACAATGCGATTCCAAAGAGGATCATCTGCGGGCGGCGGCGAATGATCAACGCGGCGGGAAGCACCAGAAGGAAATACTGAAATCCCATGCCGCCTTTTTGTCCTTCGTAGTAATCGGGAGAGCGGAACGTCAAGTCGTACGCCGTCGTCCAGGACAGGGATTTGCGGTAGCGCGTGTCTTGAAAAGGTTCCTCGCTTTCAAAGGAGGGCGCTTTGAAGATGTGATTCATATAGGGATAAACGGGATTACCGGTCTTGGCCCACGCGGTAACAAACGTGGGCGCAGCAAGGACTACTAGGAGGATGCCGCCAAATGCGGCCTGACGCCCCTTCTTTTCCCGCACCGCGGTCACGGCTGCCACCACAATGGCCGGCCCGAGGAATGCCGCCGTTCCAAATTTCACTGCCAGACCGGTTCCCAACAATGCTCCGGCCCACACTAGTTCGCCATCGATGAGCGCAACCAAAGCACCCAGCGTAATGGCCGCCCACATGTTTTCGACGAACAGACTGCCGGTCACCAACTGCACCAACGGCGTGGAGGCGAACAGCGCTGCCGCGAGCGTTGCGTGAGTGTCTGGCAGCCAGCGGCGCGCGGTCGCGCGAATCATCAACGTCAGAACAACAAGCATCGCGAAGTTCAGTAGTCTGGTTCCTGCTTCG
The DNA here is from genome assembly GCA_945861255.1 of Candidatus Sulfopaludibacter sp. SbA3. Taxonomy (GTDB): domain Bacteria; phylum Acidobacteriota; class Terriglobia; order Bryobacterales; family Bryobacteraceae; genus Palsa-187. The sequence continues at coordinate 276 of CAMAUG010000127.1, read as the reverse complement.
CCGCCGAACATGTATTCCGCGGTGAAGGCCCAATCGGCGCCCATGGGCATCAGAGCCCAGGCGAAACGTTCGTAGTCGAAATCCCACTTGCCATCGTGCGCGATGAGCTGGGGGGCGGCCATATGCATGGCCAAGCCGTCCGAGCTTATTTCCGGCTTCAGTGAAACCAGCAGATGCGCGATCAGCACGAACAGGAGGATCGCACCCGCCAGCGTTTGTCGTCGCGATGGGATGGAGCGGCCCGCGAGGACAGCGCTACGGAGCAGCGCCACAGTG
>CAMAUG010000126.1 GCA_945861255.1 Candidatus Sulfopaludibacter sp. SbA3 | reverse complement strand
GGATTCCAAGGGGACCGTGGCGGCGATGGTCACCCCGGCCCCCTCGGCTGATTCTAGCGTTAAACTCCCGCCCGCCGCCCGTGCGCGGGCTCGCATGCCCACCAGTCCCAGCCCGCCATCCCGGGCCGTGGGCACGGATGGAGAAGGTACGGGTGGCCGGATGCCCTGTCCATTATCGGAAATGGTGAGAACCACGTTATTTTCGTCCACCTCCAGCGCCATGCGTACCTCGGTGGCCTTGGCGTGCTTCGAGGCGTTTGTCAGCGCCTCCTGAGCGATGCGGAACAACTGCGATTCGCGCTCGTCATTCAAGCGGCCGGTGAACGTGGAGCGGAACGTCACGCGGATCCCCGTACGTTCAGAAAAGCTATCGGCCAGCCAACGCAGACTGGCGCTCATGCCAAAGTCGTCCAAGATGCTGGGCCGCAGCAACTGCGACATCTCCCGGACGTTGTCGACGGCGTCCTTGAGCAGGGCCATACAGTCCTCCATGCGCTCCGGTTGATAGGAGCGCGTATGTTGCATGGCCACCAAATTTGCCTCGAGAGCGCTCAATGTCTGCCCGAAGTGATCGTGCATTTCGTGCGAAAAGCGCCGCGCGGTGGCTTCCTGATCGGACATGGTGCGCGAAGAGAGCTGTGCCAGTTCTCCGGCCTGCCACTCCAAGCGGCGGAACATCCCTCTCACGATCAGCACGGCGGAAACGGCGCCGGTTACCGCGACCACCAGCGCGACGGCCAGGAGCATGAGCGAATACCGCACCCTGCCGGCGGCCCTCTCCCGCTCGCGCCGTTCCTGCGCGGACTCCGCGACGAAGTTCGCGCTGGCCAGCTCCGCCACGGCGTCGATCAGGTTTTGATGGAGCGCATAAAATGCATCGCTGGTGACGCGGCCGGAGCGCCCCGCGGAGTTCAATGCCGCGCGGCCTTCCGCGATAAATCGCGTGGCAGCGCCCCTTACCTTCTGCCATGCGGCGGAGCCGCCGGAGGCAATGCCGGCTTGCGTGGTGCGGTCAATGGCCCCCTCCAGTGCATCCAGCCGCTTTGCCAGTTCCGCGCGCGTTGGCGCCGGCCGGCCCGCCGCCAGCGAATAGAACACCGCGCTCAGGTTTCCCTCTTCGTCCTGCACTTCATCGATCAAACGGACCGTGGCTTGCTCTTCCGCGGCGAGTTGTTCCGCTTCGGACTCCACGGTCTGGATGGCGCCGATGGCGACGTAGGCGGCGCCGGTGAGCAGCAGGATGAGAACGGTGAAGCCCGCGATCAGGACTGTCACTAATTGGCCGCTGGTTTGACGCTCCCCTGTCATCAACCCCAGTCTTGCACACTGGTTGGCTCAAACCACTCCTAGTAGAAACGCGCTTGCCCGGCGCGCGAAACGGTCTGTCGTTGATGGGAGTCTTGATGGGAGGCCTTACGGGGTGGCCAATACCGCGTGTGCCTCCGCGGAGAGCGGCACAAACCGTTGTTCGGATTCATGGTATTGCGCGACATCGCCGGTGCCGATGTTGTAGTACCAGCCGTGCAGCCGCAGCTTCCCGCCACGCAACTGTGAGGCGACGCACGGGTGGGTATTCAGGTGCTGCAACTGGCTGATGACATTCTCCTGCGCCAGCGCTTCCAGAAATTCGTCGCCCTGCAAATGGGCGTGATGCGCGTTGGCCATGGTGATCGCCATGTTCGCGTGCTCCAGCCAGGCGCTGACGGCCTTCAGCGGCACCAGCCTTTCCGGATGCATAAACGCCCGCATCGCACCGCAATCGGAATGGCCGCAGACTACGATGTGCTCCACACCCAACACCATCACCGCGTATTCAATCGCGGAACTGACGCCACCCATCGCCGAACCATGCGCGGGTACCAGGTTTCCCACTATCCGGCAGATGAAGAGCTCACCGGGCTCCGATTGGGTGATCATTTCCGGCATCACGCGCGAATCCGAACAAGTGATGAACAACGTGTGTGGTTTCTGTTTGTCGGCTAGCGATTTGAAGCGGTTCTTGTGGCGCTCGTAGACCTCGGATTTGAACTTGGCGTAACCATCCAGAAGTTTTTTCATGCCCACTCCTTCGGCGACCCACTCTGAATCGGTAGGACACCTCCCTTAACAGTAAAGCAAATCAGGCTCGGGCCATCCGCTGCGGTCCACTACGAAAGCACCCAAAGAACTGTTAAGCGCTTGTTTGAAGCGCTGGAATAGGTCGATATTGAAAGCTGGATCAGTGTCCGAAGCCTTAGGAGTTAATATGGCGACAATAACTCTAACTGAAAGATCGGAAAGCACTAAACGCCCCCGCCCTTGGCCGGCAGAACGGCCGGTTTCAGACTAGGTTTGTCGCCGGTGTCCGCGCCCATTTGAATTAAGCAAGGCAAACATGAAATTCCCTCATCTCCAATCCGACCTGCTCGCCTCCGTCGTTGTCTTTCTGGTGGCTTTACCGCTGTGCATGGGCATCGCCATCGCCTCGGGCGCGCCCCCAGCGGCGGGGCTGATTACCGGCATGATCGGCGGCATTGTGGCGGGAGCCCTTGCAGGGTGCCCGCTGCAGGTCAGCGGCCCGGCGGCGGGCATGGCCGTGCTGGTCTACCAGATCATCCAGCAGCACGGCCTTGGAACCCTGGGCTACGTGGTTTTGTTTGCCGGAGCCCTTCAATTGATCGCTGGCGCGCTCCGGCTCGGGCAGGTCTTTCGCTCGATTTCCCCTTCAGTGATCTATGGGATGCTCGCCGGAATCGGCATTCTGATTTTCGGTAGCCAGTTCCACGTCATGGTGGACGATAAACCGCGGGCGAACGGTCTGCAGAACCTGATCTCGATCCCAGAATCCATCTATAAGGGCATCCTGCCGCCGGATGGCACCAGCCATCACATCGCGGGTCTCATCGGCGTGATGACCATCGCGATCGTGATGCTGTGGCCGAAGCTGGCGCCCCATAAACTCAAGTGGATCCCGGGTGCGTTGATCGCCGTGAGCGCGGCGACGGCGCTTTCAGCGGCGTTATCCCTGCCTATCAAATACGTTGCATTCAGCGGCAATTTCTTCGGGTCGATCAAGACCATCGATTTGAGCGAAATCGGCGCAGCGCTGAATGGCGACGTGTTGGTGCTGGCCCTCACCGTGGCGTTCGTCGCCAGCGCGGAGACGCTGCTCTGCGCAACCGCTGTCGACCAGATGCAGGACGGACCCCGCACGAATTACAACAAGGAACTGATGGCGCAAGGCGTGGGCAACGTGTTATGCGGCGGGCTGGGCGTGCTTCCGATGACCGGCGTGATCGTGCGCAGCGCCAGCAACGTAGTGGCCGGAGGCAAAACGCGGCTTTCCGCCATCCTGCATGGCGTGTGGCTGGTTGGACTGGTGGCCACGGTGCCGTGGCTGCTGCAGATGATTCCCATGGCGAGTTTGGCGGCCATCCTGGTCTACACCGGCTACAAACTGGTGAACGTGGACAACATCAAGAAGTTGTTCCACTACGGCGGCGCGCCGGTGGTGATCTACACCGCCACCGTGATCGGCGTGGTGGCCACGGATCTGTTGAAGGGCATCCTCATCGGCATCGGCCTCTCCGTCGTGAAAGTGTTATACGCGCGCACGCACTTCTCCGTGCGCATCAAACAAGCTGAAGGGAACCGTGTGGACGTGTTCCTGGAAGGCGCGGCCACATTCCTGCGCCTGCCGCTGCTGGCCGACGAGTTGGAAGCCATCCCGGCCGACGCCGAAACGCATATCCATTTCCGCGACCTGGATTACATTGACGACGCATGCCTGGACGTCCTTTCCAACTACCAGAAACAGCGCACCGCCAAAGGCACAATCGTGGTACTGGAGTGGGACGAAGCCATGCGCCTGTATCAGGCCAAAGATCCTCTCAGGCGCAAAGCGGGGCGCTCGTCGGAACCCGTAGCCGCGCATTCGTAGCCGAACCCGCCGCGCTACATTTCTTCCGTGCCGCCTGAAGCAGCGTCGAAAAAAAGCCGATACCCCTGTTGACAGACCCCTCGAGTTGAGTACAATCGAATTGTCGCCATGCCAAGCATTCTTAAACCACGCAAAAGCCGCCCGGAAGCGGCGGATCCGGAACGCACCTATTCTTCGGTGGAGGTCTCGCGCGTGGCCAGCGTGAGTTTGCGGCAGTTGCAATGGTGGGATGAACGCAAAGTTGTCTCCCCGCGGCACGAGGGGCACCGCCGTGTTTACTTTCCCGCGGAGGTCATCGAGATCACGGTCATCGCCGAATTGCGCCGCAAAGGATTTTCGTTGCAGAAAATCCGCCGCGTGCTGCGCTTCCTGCAAAAGGAGATGGGGAAGCGTCTCGCGGAGGTTTTGCAGGCGTCTTCGGATCTGCACCTGGTGACGGATGGCAAGTCGATTTACCTGGAAGACCGGCATGAGCGGATCATCGATCTTTTGAAAAATGCCCGGCAGCCCATGTTCCTGGTATGCGTCAGCGACCAGGCGCGCCGGCTCACCGACTCCAATCGCAAGCCCGTCCGCATGGAACCGGGGTTCACCACGCGGCGCATCCGCGCTGTGTAGGCCGCCGGCATATTTTCATGCACGCACCGTCGCGCCGTAAACCGGCCTGATCGTTCGGTTTTACGCCTCGCAAATTGTTCACCCATCTATATTTCGCTTGCGGAGGCCAAAATTACGTGCGACAATTACGGGAGTTTTGATGCTTCGCCTCGATCGCGGGGAACTTCGTTGGCGGCGGGGGATCGGAACTTGATTTACGTCCTGGTTCGCCAGGAATGAAATAGGAGATACCAGCAGTGAGAGAAAAGGGTGTTGTGAAATGGTTTAACGCCGCCAAGGGCTATGGATTTATCCAGCGCGCCAGCGGCGAAGATGTATTCGTGCACTTCTCTGCGATTCAGATGGGCGGTTACCGGACCCTGGAAGAAGGCGCCGAAGTGGAATTCGAGGTAAAGAAGGGTCCTAAAGGACTGCAGGCGGAGAACGTGAATCGTCCTTAACTCTCCCGGCGATCCAAATACAGGAAATTTTAGCCAGGGCCGCCCGCAAGGGCGGCCCTTTTCAACATGCGCCCGCCCGGCGGTTTTCCAAGCAGCCCGAACGCGGTTTTCGTCCCTGCAGGCGGGCCCGGCGTGGTGGCCGCGCACTTCGCAATCCGCGCGCTTCCTCCAGCCCGTCCAGTACAATGGCGTTGTGCCTGCCGGTGTGCCGAAGAAGTCTCCGAAACTCCTGGACGCCGAGGGCCTGATGTCATATGCCGCGCGGACGCTGGCATCGCGCGCGCAATCGGTTTCGGAATTACGCGACAAATTACGGCGCAAGGCCGCGCACCGGGAGGATATCGACGACGTTCTGCGCCGCCTGAAGGACGCTGGTTTCGTCAACGACCAGCGTTTCGCGGAATCCTTCGCGGCATGGCGGCGCGAAAATCAGGGATTGGGTAAGACGCGCGTCGTGCGAGATCTGCTGACGCGCCGCGTGGCGCCCGCGGTAGCCGCCAAGGCCGCCGATGCAGCATTCGCGGGCGTCGATGAAATCCAAATGATCGAGCAGTTTCTGGCGCGCAAGTTTCGCGGCAAGAATCTGCGTGTGCTGCTCAAAGAAGAAAAGCACTTGGCCTCGGCCTTCCGCAAGTTGCGCGGCGCCGGATTCAGTCCGGGGAACGCGATCCGCGTCCTCAAACGTTACGCCGCGGAAGCGGACCGTCTGGAAGAGCTCGGCGACGAAGCGCCGGAACAGCAGGAATAGAGCCGCGCGGGGAACAGCCCGGAGCGGCCTAGTACTGAGGTCGGCCGACGCCGGCGCCCGCAACGTGGTTGTTCGTAGTATCATGGCCGAGGTCGAAGCCGTGGCCAATCGTCCGGGTGCGGGCTGCCGATTTCGATCGACCAAAGAATCGCAGGCGCCGGAAAAGGGCCGAGCGTAGGACTTCGGTGGCGCAGGATCAAAAAAGTGAGGGATCACAAATGAATCGCTGGTACAGGCTGGGCGCGGCGGTAATCGCCATGATCATGATCGGCAACTTGCAGTACGCTTGGACGCTGTTCGTTCAACCGATGATGACGGGCACCGGATGGAAACTTTCCGAAGTGCAGTGGGGCTTTACATTCTTCATCGCCACGATGACGTGGACCATGCCGATGGCGGGCTGGCTGATCGACCGGATGGGTCCGCGGACGTTCATGACCATGGCGGGCGTGCTGTGCGCGGTGGGCTGGTGCGGCCTGGGATACGCGCGGAGCCTGCCGGAGTTCTACGCGTTGTACTGCGTCGCGGGTCTGGGGAATTGCTTTGTGTATTGCTGCTCGACGGCGCTGGGATTGAAGTGGTTTCCCGATAAGCGCGGCGTGGCGTCGGGATTGATCGCGGCGGGATACGGGTCCGGCGCGGCGTTCTTCAATCCATTCTTTGCGCAGATGATCCGCGCCACCGATTATAAGACCACGTTCCTGTATACGGGCATCGCGCTGGGCGCGGTGATCCTGGTGGCGGGGCAGTTTCTGAAGTATCCGCCGCTGGGATTCATCCCCGCGCCGCCGCCCAATCCGAAATCGCAAATCCGGCGGCAGAGCGAAAACTTCAATTCATTGGAGATGCTGCGGACGCCGCAGTTTTACGTCCTGTACGCGATGATGCTGGCGATCGGCATCGGCGGATTGATGGCGACGGCGCAGGTGGCGCCGGTGGCGAAGAATTTCGGCGTGGGCGCGACGGCGCTGGCCATCGCGTTGTCGCTGAATCCCCTGGGCAACGGCACGGCGCGCCTGGGGTGGGGCTGGATCTCCGATACGCTGGGGCGCGAGCGCACCATGGCGGTGGCGTTCGGCCTGCAAGCCGTGTTTCTGGCCAGCGTGGTTACCGTGGGGCGCACCAGCGAGACATGGTTCGTGATCACGATGGCGCTGGTGTTCCTGACGTGGGGCGAATTATACGTGCTGTTCCCCACCTTGCTCGCCGATTTCTTCGGCGCGAAGAACGCGGCCTCCAATTACAGCTTCCTCTACAGCACGAAAGGCGTTTCTTCCATCATGGCCGGTGGCCTCGCCGCGCAGCTCTTTGAAGGCACGGGCTCGTGGAACTACGCATTTTTCGGCAGCGCGGGGCTGGCACTATGCGCATCGCTGGCGGCGCTGGGGCTGCGTAAGATGCCTCTTCCCAAAAAGCGCGGAGTTGTAACCGCTGCCGCCGAGGCCGGCGCGCTCCCGGCGCAACGTTGAGCGTTTCTGACCACGCTAACCGGCTGGCGCAGCTCATCGAAAAGAGCGTACAGAATAGGTATATTCTCTTCGATAATGTTGCTGAACTGTTGCCGGAAGGCTTCGCAGGTGGACGCGAGCTCGACGATCTGCTCCTGGCGATTGAGAGTACGGGTGTGGACGTTCTCGATGAGCCGAAGGCGGACTTCGAGGAAAGGTTTCGATCATTTGACAATCTCGATGCCGTAAAACGCGAAATGGTTGACGACCCATCAGAGGTATACATTCGGGAAGCCTGCAACGTCCCTCGACTTAGCCGTGATCGAGAGCTTGAGTTCGCGAAGCAGATGCAGTCCGATGGGCCTGAGGCCAAAATCGCGGAGAGAGATCTGGTTGAGGCAAGCCTTCGAATGGTGGTTTCCATCGCCCAGCGCCGTTCCAACAGCGGTGTTCATGTGCTGGATCTGATACAAGAAGGCAATCAAGGACTGCTGGATGCTTTGGCACATTTTGATTGCAGGCGGGGTTATCGTTATTCCAGCTACGCGATCTGGTGGGTACGCCGCCGCATCCAACAGGCCATCCCGGCAAAGTTAAGTCCATCGCCTTGACACTCCGCTGGCCGTGCCGTTACGCTAAGCTTCACTCCCGACCAGGAAGCGCTTGTTCGCTAAGCCATCCAGAATGGCAGGATTCAGGACGAGGAAGATGCTATTCGGGAGACCTTTCTCTGTGGGAGGAGCGCGAGCCCCGCCTACAGGTACCGGTACGCTTCCAGCGTCAGGAAGTCGTTTAATTTCTCGCTGACCATCATCTGTTCGAACAACTGGGCGGCGAGCGGGAATTTGCTGGAGTCGTAGCGCGCGCCCATCTTCTCGCGCATGTCCTGCAGGACGGAAGCGGTGGTGGCGTGCACCAGCTCCATGGTTACCTTGCGGCCGTCGTTCAACTGCGCGCCGTGATGCATCCATTGCCAGACCTGAGTGCGGGAGATTTCAGCCGTGGCGGCGTCTTCCATCAGGTTGTAAATGGGCACGCAGCCGTTGCCGCGCAGCCAGGATTCGACGTATTGAATGCCGACGTCGATGTTAAGGCGCAGGCCTTTTTCCGTGATGTCGCCCGTGGCCACTTTAAGGAGGGCCGCCGCGCCAATGTGCACATCTTCGCGCTTTACGTGAATCTGATTCGGTGTCTTCATGTGCGCATCGAAAACGTCCTTGGCGATCGGTACCAGGCCGGGGTGCGCCACCCATGTGCCGTCGTGGCCGGCGAGCACTTCGCGGAGTTTATCCTGGCGGACTTTTTCGAGCGCCGCTTCGTTGGCCGCCGCATCGTTCTTGATGGGGATCTGCGCCGCCATGCCGCCCATGGCGTGAATCTCACGGCGATGGCAGGTCTGGATCAGTAGTTCTACATAAGCTTTGAGGAAATCGCGGTCCATGGTGACTTGTCCGCGATCCGGCAGTATAAACGACGGGTGGTTGCGCAGCACTTTAATGAAGCTGAAGATGTAATCCCAGCGCCCGCAGTTGAGCCCGGCCGAGTGCTCACGCAGCTCGTACAAGATTTCGTCCATCTCGAAAGCGCCCAGGATGGTTTCGATCAACACCGTCGCGCGTACGGTTCCATGCGGCACGCCGCAATATTCCTGCGCGAAGACGAACACCTCGTTCCACAGGCGCGCTTCGAGGTGGCTCTCCATCTTGGGCAGATAAAAATACGGACCCGATCCTTGTGCCAACAGAGCCTTGGCGTTGTGGAAGAAATACAGGCCGAAATCCATCAGCGAGCCTGACATGAGCTCGCCATCCACCAGCACGTGCCGTTCTTCCAGATGCCAGCCGCGCGGACGTACCATGAGTACCGCGGTCTTGGGGTTGAGCGCGTACTGCTTGCCTTCCGGGCTGGCAAAGCGAATGTCGCCGCGCACCGCGTCGCGCATGTTGATCTGGCCGGAGACGTTATTCTCCCAGGTAGGCGAGTTGGAGTCCTCGAAATCCGCCATGAACACGTTCGCGCCGGAATTCAGCGCGTTGATGACCATCTTGCGCTCCACGGGGCCTGTGATTTCCACGCGCCGGTCCATCAGATCGGCGGGGACGGGCGCGGCCCGCCAGGAATTGTCCCTGCGGATGGCTTCGGTTTCCGGCAGGAAGCCCGGCAACTTTCCAGCATCAATGGCCTGCTGGCGCACGGCGCGGCGCTCCAGCAATTCCTTGCGCCGGCCGTTGAAACGGTGCTGCAATTCCGTAATAAAGGCGAGTGCTTCCGGTGTAAGGATCTCCTCAAAGCCGGGTTGCATGGGGGCGTCAATCATGGTGGCGCCGGATTGAGTGCTTGGTGTGGTCATTCATCGCAATCTTGACTGGTCGGAGTGACTTTGTCAATTGCTGGTGCCGTCCGTGGCCGCCCGTGAAATCCCGCTTCAGGATGGCAGCCATGTTTTGCCTCCCGCGGACCGAATAAAGCGAAACCCATCGCGACAAACCACGTCTTATCCTGAAGCATGGGCAGCCTGATCCGTGACCTCCGCTACGTTCTGCGTACGCTGATCGCGACCCCCGGCTTCACCTTGATCGCGGTCCTCACGCTGACCCTGGGCATCGGCGCGAACACCGCGATATTTTCCGTGATCAACGCCGTCCTCCTCAAGCCTCTGAGCTTCCCCGAGCCGGACCGGATGGTGTCTCTGATGAGCAATTCCAAACAGGGCCGCAATCGGAGCGGCTCGCCGACGAAGTATAACGCGTGGCGCGCGCAAACTGACGTACTTCAAGACGTTGCCGCATACAAATTCGGCGCGATCAACGTGACCGGTGGCGAGGCGCCTGAGCAAGTGCCATCCGCC
>CAMAUG010000125.1 GCA_945861255.1 Candidatus Sulfopaludibacter sp. SbA3 | reverse complement strand
CAGCTGCAAGCTGTGCGCGTTCGGCAAGCAGAAGCGCGACCCCAAGGCTTACACGATGTCACTGGACGAAATCTGGCATCGCGCCGGTGAAGGCTATCGCGAGGCGGTGACGGAGTTTCACATCGTCGGGGGGCTGCATCCGGAGCTGACGCTCGATTGGTACTGCGACATGCTGCGCGGCTTGAAGCAGCGCTATCCGAAGGTGCACCTGAAGGCGTTCACGATGGTCGAGATCGGCTACTTCGCCCAGCGCACGAAACTCAGTACGCGCGAGGTGCTGGCGAAGCTCAAAGACGCGGGCATGGACTCGATGCCGGGCGGCGGCGCGGAAATTTTCGCTGAACGTGTCCGGCGGATCATTTGCGATCACAAGCTTTCCGGACAGCAATGGCTGGATACGGCGCGTGAGGCGCACCAGATGGGCGTGCTTTCCAACTGCACCATGTTGTACGGGCACCTGGAAACCGAAGAAGACCGCATCGATCATCTGGTGAAACTACGCGCTTTACAGGACGACACGCACGGGTTTCAGACATTCATTCCGCTGGCATTTCATCCGGAGCATACGGCGCTGGAACACGTTCCGAAGACCACCGGGTTCAACGATGTACGGGAAATCGCGGTGGCGCGGCTGATGCTCGACAACATCCCGCATATCAAAGCCTACTGGGTGATGATGACGCCCAAAGTGGCGCAGATCGCGCTGCGCTTCGGCGCCGACGACCTGGACGGCACCGTGGTGGAAGAAAAAATCTACCGCGACGCGGGCGGCGACACCGGCGGCAACCTGCATCGCAGCGAACTGCTGCGCCTGATCCGCGAAGCCGGCCGCGAGCCGTTGGAACGCGACACGCTGTATCGTCCGGTGGAACGCAAGGAGCAGGAGAACGTGTTTACGGTGCTGGTGTAGGCTTGGGCCCCACACCTTGCTGAGAATCAAGCCTCGTCCCATTCGCGAAGCGAAATTCCCGCTTGGCGCAGGATCTCTTTCACCAGGGGGCCATCGATTTCGCCGACCCCATGCGGATTGGGGATGTGCACCTTAAGCGCACCTCTCACCATGAACTGATGCCGCCCTCCGGACGCTGGCCCGGAAAATCACAGCTTGCGGAATTTCCGGATCAGCTCTCTCCTGGAGATCGATCTGGCCATTCCTCAGGCGGCCTGAATGGTTAGACGAACCCGGCCTATTCGCGGTGTCGGGTCGCCGTCGCGGATCTTCAGTACCAGCCACTCCTCAAGGACTTCCTGAAGTACCTGGCCGCACTGCGCCAAAGTGGATTCACACGCCCACACGCCCGCCAAGCCCGGAATCTCGCCGAAATAGGAGCCATCTTCCAGCTTCTTATACTGCGCTCGCCTCATCGCTTCCTGGATGTATCGCGTGACCATCGGTTTCCTATGGTTTCATGATAACGCTAGTAAGTATCAGCGGGCCGGAGTTCCGCTGCTCTCCGTGTCCACGAGGCGCGGCCCCGCCAACAGCGAGGCAATGGCTTCACTATAGATGCGATGTTCTTCATTCAAGATCCGCGCGGAGAGTGTTTCCACGGTGTCGCCTTCGATCACCGGCACTACCGCCTGCTGAATGATCGGTCCTGAATCGAGGCCTTCATCCACGAAATGCACGGTGCAGCCGGAGAACTTCACGCCGTGTTCCAGAGCCTGGCGTTGCGCGTCAAGGCCGGGGAAGGCGGGGAGCAGCGACGGGTGGATATTCAGAATCCGCATCGGGAATTCGCGAATGAACCACGGGCTGAGCAGGCGCATGTAACCGGCCAGGCACACCAGGTCGATGTGGTTCTTGCGAAGCTCGACCGCTAGTTGGCGGTCGTACGCTTCACGCTCCAGACCCTGCGAGGGCAGCAGTACGGCGTTCAGTCCGCGAGCGCGAGCGGCGGCCAAACCTGGAGCGTCGGCGCGATTGGAAATCACCACCGCGATTTCGGCGTCCAAGCGGCCCGCGGCGATGGAGTCCGCGATGGCCACGAAGTTCGAACCGCGGCCGGACAGCAGGATGCCGAGCCGGGCTTTTCCCGCAGGCGCGCCGCTCACTCGTAAATCACCCGCTCGCCGCGGCGCGCCGGAATGACCGCGCCCATGGGGTACCACGGCTCCTTGAGCGTATCCAGAATGCGGCCCGCTTCAGAAAGTTTGCGGGGTGAGACCACGAAGATCATGCCGATGCCCAGGTTGAACGTGCGCCGCCAATCGTTCAACGGAATTTGGCCGATCTTGCGCAGCACGTCAAAGATCGGCAAAACGGGCCATGTCCCCAGGTCGATGCGCACACCCAGGCCCTTGGGCAGAATGCGCGGGGTGTTGTCGGTGATGCCGCCTCCGGTGATGTGGGCGGCGCCTTTGAGAAGGCCGGCGTTGTCCAAGGCGCGCAGCGGCTTCAAGTAGCTGCGATGAAGTTTCAGCAGCTCGTCGGCGACAGTCGATTCCAGCTCCGCCAGCCGCGCGTCCGGGGCGTGGCCGGCAACTTCGAACAACAACTTGCGCGCCAGCGAATACCCGTTGGTGTGCAATCCACTGGAAGGCAGCCCGATCAGCACATCGCCGGAGCGGATCTTCGCTCCCGTCAGCAGGCGCTTGCGCTCCACCGCGCCCACGATGAATCCCGCCAAGTCGTATTCGCCAGGAGCATAGAAGCCGGGCATCTCCGCGGTCTCCCCGCCGATCAGCGCGCACCCGTTCGCCTTGCAGCCGCGCGCGATCCCGGAAATAACATCGGCAGCCACGCGCGCGTCCAGCTTGCCGACGGCGAAGTAATCGAGAAAAAACAGCGGCGTCGCACCCTGCACGGCGATGTCGTTCACGCAGTGGTTGACCAGATCCTCGCCGATGGTGGAGTGCCGCCCGGTGAGGAACGCCAGCTTCAGTTTGGTACCCACCCCGTCGGCCGACGAAACCAGCACGGGATCGCGATAGCCGCGCAGGCGGAAGCCGCCGCCGAAGCTCCCGATGTCGGTGAGCACGCCGCTGGTGAACGTCTTGCGCGCCATCGTGCGAATGGACGATACCGCTCGGGTGGCCTCATCGATACTGACACCGGAGTCGGCGTAACGGATTCCCCCGGATGTTTTCCCAGGGGAGTTTCTTGGCGGTGTTCCGGACATTTTGCGGGCCATGGATCTCTTATCTTAACGGGGCGGCGCGGCGCGTGTACACCCGGCGGGCGTACACTACGTCTAGGAGCTTATGGCCACCTTTCGTCTGCTGGCATGGTGCGCACTGACGGTCACGCTCACGGCGCAAGTGCGTTATCCGGGGCAGACCAGCCCGTATCCTCCGGGTCAGATCCCCGGCCAAACCGGACCGTATCCGGGCGGACGAAACCCAGGGCAGAGCGGACCGTATCCGGGCGGAGTCGGCGGAAGCCGTGGTTCCGGCAATCCGGGACGCTCCTCGAACGACACGGTAATTCCGATCACAACGCTCGGCATTTTGCGGGTGGCGGGAGCGAATCAGTTCGTACTCGAAGCGGATGACCATCGGATCATCACTTACAAGGTCACTGACAAGACCAAGATTGAACGCGACGGCAAGCCCGTGGAAATCGCCTCTTTCGACGCGGGCGATCATCTGACCGTGGATGCGACCGGCGACGACAACGGGTTTTTCACAGCCGTCGGGGTGAACTTCAACCAGGCCGGCACAGCGGCCGACCGCGAGGCAGCAGCCCGCGCTTGGGATCTGCCACGGCTCGACGGGGCCGCGAGCGCTGCCTCTGTCAAGCAGGACCCCGATGACGCGCGGCCCGTGCTTCGGCGCCCGAATGACAAGCGCGCCGATGCGGCGCCGGCTGCCGAACCGAAGCAAGACGAGAGCCCGGCACAAAAGGAAGAACGCCGCTCGGGCACCATCATCCGTGCGGCCGACGTTGCGCCGGACGCCGACGATCCCGGGCGGCCTCAACTGCGCCGCGGACGTCCGGCGACGCGCGCCACGGCGGTGAATACGCAGCCTGCCGTGGTGGAACCGGCAGCGGATGGACCGCGGAGCGCGGAAACTCAAGTGACCGCGCCACAGGCCGAGGAACCGAAAGCCATCCCGGAGCCGGCCGGGCTCATTCCCGTGGAAGAAGACCCCGTCATCGTCAAAGCGCGCGAAGCAGCCTTCGCCTACTCCGCCACGTTGCCCAATTTCCTGGCGCGCCAGGTGATCACACGCTACGAGAGCGAGAGTCCCAAGCAGGGATGGAGCGCGCGCGATACCGTGACATCAGATCTCTCATCGGAAGACGGCATGGAAACCTACACCAACATAAAAGTGGGCAACCGCGGCGTGAAGTCCATGGACGACACAGGCGGCGCGTGGTCCACGGGACAGTTCGCGGCCATTCAGGACGACCTGTTCGAACCCATGACCGCGGCCACCTTTCGCAAGAGCGGACAGGAGACCATGCAGGGCCGCCGCGCGGATGTGTTTACGTTCGACGTGAAGCGCGAGAATTCGCACTGGCGGATCATCGCCGCCGGGCAGCTTTACTATCCCGCCTACCGGGGCAAAGTCTGGATCGACAAGCCGAGCGCACGCGTGCTGCGGATTGAGATGGAATCGCGCGGCGTGCCGGTGCTGTTCCCGTGGGCCAAATTGGAGACCACAGTCGATTACGAATTCGTCCGGCTGGGCGCCACGCAGACCTTCCTGCTGCCCACTGTCGGCGAAGTGTTGATGTGCCAGCAAGGCTCGCCGCGCTGCCAGCGCAACCGCATCGAGTACCGCAACTACCGCAAGTTCGGCGCTGAATCCGGGATCAACTTCGAAGACGACAAGTGAGGCCGTGCGCCGACGGTGAGGGCGCACGCCGAGGCGCGCTGGAAGACACTCGCAAATCGCTGCAACCCGACCGTAGCGGGGCGCGTCGACAGACTGTTATACTGAGTGTAATCAACCCCCTAGGCAGGTCTGGTTCTACACGCATGTTTAAATCCTTGTTTCTCATCACGTTGTGCACCGGTGCCTTGTGCGCGGCGGATGACCTCGGTCCGAGGTGGAGTGAGCTGAAAGCCAGGGCCAAGAGCGAAGCTCAACCCGGGGGCGTGCCCGACGGCACCCCCCGTTCCGTGTCCGTCCAGGTGGGAGCATCGCCGGTCGCTTCGGGTGCCGCCAATTTCGTCACCGGGCAGGCGGCCCGGGCGGTCATTGGACAGAAGACGTTCACCGACAATTTGTCGGGCACCTCCGATACGCGGTTTGGCGGCATCGGAGGGTTGGCGCTCGCTGGAAATACTTTGTTTGCCACGGACGCCAACCGGATCGGCTTGCTGCCCATGGCCAACCGCGTTCTGGTGTTTCGTGATATCGACCAGCAGCTTCCGGCCGCGGATGCATCGATTCCCGTCAACGCGGGGTTGTGCCCCGTATGCGGCGGCCGTGCCAACGTGGTGATGGGGCAGGCGAAATTCGCAGATGCGGATTTCGCTACCGCGCGGAACCGGATGCGGTTGCCGACGGCGGTAGCTTCCGACGGATTGCGGGTCGCGGTGGCGGATACCTCAAACAATCGCGTGCTGTTGTGGAACTCCATTCCCACGGCAAACGACTCCGGCGCGGATGTCGTATTGGGGCAGGACACTTTCACCACCAACAAGCCAGGCGTCGGAGCAGGCAAGATGCGCGGGCCGCAAGGCGTGTGGATCCAGGACGGGCGGCTATTCGTGGCCGACACCGGGAACAATCGCGTGCTCATCTGGAACACCATACCCACGCAGAACGGCCAGGCCGCCAACGTCGTTCTAGGCCAACCGAATTTCGACGCCGCGCCGGCGCCGGTTAATCTGACCGATCTGGGCCTGCCCGGCTCGGCAACCACCATGCTCACTCCCGTCGCGGTTTCGAGCGATGGCGTAAGGCTGATCGTCAGCGATCTGGGTTACAACCGGATTCTGATTTTCAAATCGATTCCCACTCAGAATCAAGCGCCCGCTGATGTGGTGGTGGGGCAGATTGATTTCACCAAAACGTTCTCGAATCAGTCGGAGGATTTGTGCGCATCGACGGGGACGAACTCGGCCGGCGAGAAGATCTATCCGGGGCGCTGCGCGGCCACCATGAATTTCCCGCGCTACGCCATCTCCGACGGCCAACGCCTGTTTGTCGCCGACGGGGGCAATGACCGGGTTCTGATCTTCAATCAAATCCCGACGGTGAACGGCACCCGCGCGGACGTGATCCTGGGCCAGCCCGATGAATTCAGCAGCATCGTCACGTCCGACAATACGCTCTTTGTTTCCGCGGCGAATGTCACGCCGACTCCGACATCGCTTGCCTGGAATGGGCGCGATCTGTACGTGGCGGACCCGACGGATTACCGCATCCTGGTGTTCTCTCCGGGCAATCAGGCGGTGGGCGCTACCGATATTGTCAATTCCGCGAGCCGGGCCATTTTCGCGTCGGGCTCCTTCACCATTGGCGGCACCATCAGAGATGTCGATACGGTCACGCTCACCATCGCCGGCAAGGAATACCCGTATAAAATCGTCACCGGAGATACCGCCGGGCAGGTGGCCGCCGCTTTGGTGAACTTGATTAACGCCGCCAATAACGGAGCGGGTGATTCGAACGTGCGCACCTTTGTTGAAAATGACGGCGTGACCATCCGCGTGATCGCAAAAACGCCCGGCAATGCAGGCAACCAGGTCACGCTCGCGTCCACGCTTTCCCCGGGCGCCCCCATCACCGCAGCAGCCAGCGGCCTCACCTTGATCGGTGGCGGCGATGCCAGCGTGGTGGCTCCCGGAACGCTGGTGATCATCAAAGCAGCGCCTGGAGCGAGCCTCGCGGAAACGGTTGTCCGCGCTCCGGACGACGTAAACGACCTGCCACGCGAACTGGGCGGCGTTGAGGTATACGTAAACGGCTTCAGAACGCCATTGTTAATGGTGTCCCCCACGGAAATCAGCACGCAAATTCCGTATGAGATGAAGGATGCCACCACTACTGCGGTAGGCACCTATTCGCTGGGAGGCACCTCCAAGACCGGCGTCATCATCACTCTCATCGTCGGCGGCAGAAGCTACCAGTACACTCTGACAGCGAGCGATACGCTGGAAAAGACAGCCATCGCTCTGGTGGATTTGATCAACACTGCCAATGGCGGCCAGGGCGATTCGAATGTGCGCGCCGTGGTGGCCCAGGACGGTTTGACCATCATTCTGTTCGCCAGAAAACCCGGTAATGCGCGCACCACGCTTTTCAGCACGGTTGCCCCGCCCGACACGATCAGCGTATTGTCCAACGGCGCCACCTTGGCCGGCGGGGGCGATGGCAGCCTTAGCGTGGTTGTGCGATTCACCCGCGCCGACGGCAGCGTGAGCGTCACCAACGCCATCGGGCTGGAGCTGCGCCCCGCGGCGCCGGGCATCATCGCATGCGATCGGGCCCGCTTGCCGGCGTGTGAGCCGGGCGGCGAAGAACCGCGCTCTTTACTGTCGCTGCATACTTCGGACTACGCCACCGGCATCTTCAGCGTCGACGGCTCGCCGGTGGCCGGCGATGTCGCAATCGCGAAGATAGGGGACATGCCCGTCTCGGTGACCGTGGCGGAAGGCGACACGCTTGTCACTATACGCGGCAAGCTCGTGGATGCCATCAACGCGCACTCTGAAGTGGCGGTGACCGCATCGCCCGCCAATCAGTTCACACGCATCCGGCTTAGAGCCAAAGTCCCTGGACCGGAAGGCAATGGAACCACGCTATCCGGCTCGGTGACGCCCGTCGGGAACTCCTCGCTGGCCATCAACTCCACCAATGCGGCCATGTGTTGCGCCAGCGCTGCCGGACGCTTGGTGACTCCCGAAAATCCTGCCGTGCCGGGCGAGGTAATCATATTCTACGCCACGGGTTTGGGCCTGGTGGTTCCCGACCAAGACGATTCCCTGCTGGTGACGGGCAGGAAGTTCGCTGGATCCACCGCGAATACACCCTCGGTCAACGTTTTCGCGCAGGTGGCGGGGGCCTCGGGCCAGGTAGTCTCGGCGGGTGCGAAGCCTGGAACCATCGGCCTGTATGAGGTGGTGATGGAGGTTCCTGCAGGGGCGGGAGAGAATTCGCGTGCGCGAATCAATATCTCGCAGGATGTCTATACCAGCAACACCGTCACCCTTCCGATCGGCCCGCCTCCGCAAAGGTGACAGGTAGCGGCCGCAAACTCTGACCACGGTGAGTGGTGACAAGCCCACTACTCCGTCGCGTAAGGCGTAAACCCAGCCGTGCGCAAAACCTCGCGTGCGGCCGTTTCGGCCTCCGGGGCAACATAGAAGAACGCTCCCACACGCTCCGCCCGGAAGATGATGCCCCCGCTATAGCGATCCGGCTCCACCAGGAAGTCGACGCCCGCGCTGGTCAAAATCCCCTCGATCCGAAGCGCGTCGTGTAAACGCTTCGCGATGTACACCAGGCTCAACTCCTGCTCACCGAAATGTTCCGGTCCCCGGCGCACGGAGCTCAACCTCCCATGCGCGCGACAAACACGTGGTAGGTGCCCGGAGTCGCGCGCCCCAGATAATCTTTTTGGTTGCCCGCGGCCAATTCCAGATCTTTGAGAAACGATGGATCGCCATACGCGCCGCGCACTTCTTCGATGACGTACGTCAGGCGCGTCATGCCGCCCACGTGCAGCACGTTGCCTGCCTGATCATGATTCCGAGTATTGATACGGTTCGGCACGGCCATCACCCACCGGGTCCCAACCACATCATACGCGAAAGTCTGCGTCCAACTCGAGATGCCCGCGCCGAACTTATCGCGTGGGTTGCTCGGCGCGTCTTCGTTGCTCAGCGCGTCTTCAACGTTGTCGCCGGCACCGGCTCAAAATGAATCGCGCGCGCCAATCCACGCACGCCCCGCTGAGCTGCCGATGGCATGTCATATTCGATCCATACCGCTTCCGGTTTCACGGGCCCGCACGACATCTCCATGCCCTTGCCATCCGGCAAACCGTAGACCAACAGGAGATCCACCGAATCCACAAGAAACGGCACGCGCTCTTTGCCCGTCGGCAGCAACAATATGATGCGCGGCGGAATGGACGAGCAATCCAGATTCACCATCATACCGGCCACGTAAGGCCGCGCCGGCAATTTGGAAACGGTCATTGACGTGGAGGGCTGGGCGCTCTCGGGAACCGCCTCCGGCCGGTCGCGAAATTCCATGATCCGCGCCTGCCCCGCGATCTCCGATTGCGCCGCCGCCGGATCGTACCGTATGGTCACCTCCACCGGCTTCTGTTTTCCGCACGTGAGATCCACAACATTGCCGCCCTTCAGACGGGCGCTCACCGTGCTGGAATCCGCCATCAGGAACACCATCTTTTCGCCGCGATTCTCAACAACCAGGCGGGACTCGCTTCCCTTGCACTGCATGTCGATCAAGGTGCCCGAAAAAGACGCCAGATCTTTATTCGCGCCGGCGGAGCCGCTGTTCCCGGCATCTCCGCGCGCAGAGCCATCCATGAATCGTTCCCGGTTGTCCACGGCATCCAGCAATCCGTCGGCGGCCTCCTTTTCTCCCTCTTCCTTTGCAAATTCTTTCCAACGCTTTCCTGCTGCGCGCGCTTCTTTTAAGTCCCCTGTCTCCAGGCTCGCGTACGCCAGTATCTTGAAAAACCGCCCCGCGTCGTCCGGAGTCACCGTGCCAATCTTCGCCAGCGTCGCGCGCGCGCCCATCGCGTCTTTGCCGATCAACAGCGCCTCCGCCAACGCGATCCGCACTTCCTTGCGATTCGGCTGCGCCGCCATCAGCGTTTCCAAAGCCTTAGCCGCACCCTTGGGATCCGCCTGCGCGCTGGTGCGTCCATAGTCGAACAGGAAAGTGGGATTGCGCGCGCCCAGTTCGAACGCCTTCCCGAAATGCCCCGCCCTGCCCTGATCGTCGTGCAAACGCCACGCCAAATATCCCAAGCCCACGTGCGGCTCCGGGCGCGCGGGGTCTTCCGCCTCCAACGCCTCATAAGCTTTTCTTGTCTCTTCCTCGCGGCCCGGCCGGTTGGTCAAATCCAACAGAGCCAGTTTCAAATCGAAGGCCCCCAAGGCACTACTCGCCGCCCTTCCGGAGGA
>CAMAUG010000124.1 GCA_945861255.1 Candidatus Sulfopaludibacter sp. SbA3 | reverse complement strand
GCCGCGCGCAAAGCGTTCAGAGCCGCCATGGAGGCCGCCAAACCCACGTTACTCGAGCCGGTGATGAACGTGGAAGTGCAAGCTCCCGTGGAGTACGCCGGAGATCTGATGGGCGATATGAACGGCCGCCGCGGGCGCATTTCCGGCATGGACACCAAGGGCGGCACGCAAATCATCAAGGCGCACGTTCCGATGTCTGAAATGTTGAATTACCAGAACGATCTCATCTCCATGACACAGGGCCGCGCGTCGTTTCATATGGAATTCGACCATTACGACTTCGTCCCCGGCCCGCAGGCCGAAAAGATCGTCGCCGCCGCCAGGGCCGCCAAGACGGGTGAAGAGGAGGAAGAGGAATAGCGACTGCGGCTACTGGCTATCCGAGTGGCGCGCCTCGCCTGCCATGGCAAGAAAGCCTCCACTCACTTTGTCCTCTCTTCCCCTCTGGTCACCTGCGCTCTCCGCCGCCCCGTCTCCAGATTTCCAGAGGCTTTCTCCCGGGCCGCGTCGCTGATCTGGATACGATTCACCACTTGTTTCGCCCCCGCCGTTTTCGCCATGCGTGTGGCGGCGCCCTTGTGCTGCACCACGCCGGTGGATCCCTCCCAGTACGCCGTGCCGCCCTGCACGCGCACCGTGAATCCATCTTTGCCGATCTTCGACTTGGCCAACTTGACGCGGATCGCCGCTTCCGTTTCACGATCCTGCTGGGAGGATGCGGCCGTGGAATTGGTGGTCTTAGGCGGAGCGGACGGCGGCGCTTTCACGGGCGGCGCGGCGGGACCCTCGGCAAACGCCAGGCAGGCTGCCAGAAAAAGTGTAATCACGTTCATATAGTTGGCAACCGGGCGTGATAATCTCAGAGCATTAACAATTCTTTCTTCCGCCGGTTGATCATCGCAGCGCTCGCGCTCATGGCGCTCGCGCTGGTCGCCATCGATTACTCGCTGACCGCCTACGCGGATCAGCTCCTCGGCGCCCCCGTGGATGCGCAGGTGCGCCGCCAGGTGCTGGCGATTTCCCTGGGCGCCGCGCTGCTGGCCGTGGGTGCGGGACTGCTGGTGGTACGCTCGCTCAGCCGCCGCGTGCGCAGGCTGAAAACCCTGGCGGATGGACTGCTCGACGTCACCGAGCGCCCGGTGGAGTTCGAGCGCGGCGACGACTTGGGAGCGCTGGAGCAGTCGTTCTCAGCCGTTGCTAATCAGCTCAGGGCCCAGGTGGAAAATCTGCGTCTGGAAGCGGCGCGCCGCGAAGCGATCCTGTCCGGCATGGCCGAGGGAGTGCTCGCGGTGGACCCCGATCTGCACGTGATCTTCTGTAATCAGACGCTCCTACGGGCCATCGGTTTCCGGGGCGCTCAATTCGAAGGTCTTTCCCTGCTGGAACTGGTCCGCGCGCCGGCGCTGACGGCTCTGGTCCGTTCCGTGCTGGCCACTGGAGAGCACGCCACGCTGCGGTTCAAGTTCTCCGCCGATACGCCACGAACGTTCGAAGTGCAGGCCACTCCTTTCGCCATGGCCTCCGGCCGCGGCGCGATCGCGATTTTTCACGACATTACGGATCTGGAGCGCCTGGAACAAGTGCGCAAGGATTTCGTAGCCAACGTCTCGCACGAGCTGCGTACTCCTCTGGCCGGGATCATCGGCTATGCGGACACGCTGCTCGACGGCGCGCTGGACGACGCGGCGAACCGCACGCGCTTCGTCGAGATCATCCGCGCCAACGCGGTACGGCTGGGCAGCATCGCCGCGGATTTACTGACTCTGTCGGAGCTCGAATCGGGCCTGGATCAAGGCGAAACGGAAACCATTTCGATGCGCGGCGTCCTGGATGGCGTGCTGCTCACGCTGGAGGGAGAGGCCCGCGAGCGCGGCGTGAGGTTGATCCGCGAAGAATCGGGCGACGTCCGCATCGCGGGAAGCCGCTTGCGGCTGGAACAGGCCTTGCTCAACCTGCTGGCTAACGCCATTAAGTTCAACCGCCCGGGCGGTGAGGTGCGCTTGCGGGTGGACCGTGAACCCGATGGCCGCGCCTCCATCACGGTCGCCGACACCGGCGTCGGCATCCCCTCCGAAGACCTGCCGCGCATCTTCGAGCGCTTCTACCGTGTGGACAAAGCCCGCTCACGGCAAGTGGGCGGAACCGGCTTGGGACTGTCGATCGTCAAACACGTCGTCGAACGCATGAACGGCGTCATCACCGTGGAAAGCCAGTTGGGCAAAGGCACCACCTTCCGCATCTTCCTGCCGTAGACCGGCAACCGGCCTACCAAGCGGCGCGGTAGGCCGAGGCCTATCGTTGTCCCAAACGGCCCAAGCAAAACGGCCGTGGCTGCGGCGCCGCGTAGGAGCCACTGCCACGGCCGGAGATCCAGCGGACTTCCTCGGAAGCACAAAA
Source organism: Candidatus Sulfopaludibacter sp. SbA3 (assembly GCA_945861255.1). Taxonomy (GTDB): domain Bacteria; phylum Acidobacteriota; class Terriglobia; order Bryobacterales; family Bryobacteraceae; genus Palsa-187. Next base: position 7,759 of record CAMAUG010000124.1, on the reverse strand, counting down.
GATGCGGCGCGCGCCGAGGGGGTCAGCAACAGGCTCGCACCGTTCTACGCTTTGCGGGTGTTCCTCAAAGCGCGAAGGGTGCGGCGCGCACCACCAACTGATCACGAACATTCTCGCGCCGCACTCCGCTTTGCGCGAGTTCCTTAAAAGTTATAGCGCAATGAGAATTGGATCTGGCGTTGCGCGCCCAGGCCCACATCCCTGCTGACGGTGCCGTTAAAGATGCCGAAGGCCGAGCCCGCGGCCGCGCCGGTATAGGGCGTGCCGGGCTGGAGTTGGTTATTGCCGGTTCCCAGCGCCGCCGCGAGCTGCGCGGGCGGATTGGCGAAATTCGCGCGATTCAACAGATTGTAAATCTCCGCGCGGAACTCGATGTTCTGGCGCTCGGTGAGGTTGAAACGCTTGTGCAGCGTGAAGTCGAACTGCGCCAAACCCGGTCCGTGCAGCGCGAAACGGCCCAGGTTGCCGAACTGGCCCGGCTGCGGAATCGAAAACGCGGCCGGGTTCAGGAAAAGGCGTTTGTCGGCGCCCTGCATATACGGATTCACGCCCGCGATAACGCTAGGCCGGCGATTGTTCCGGAACGCTCCGCCGCCCGGATTGTTGATCACCGCTATGCCGCCACCCGGATTCGCGGCCGTGAAGGCTCCGGTAGCGGGATTCTGCCAGGCGACATCGGGACGCGACATGGTGAGATCCACGGGCAGCCCAGTGCGGGCGTTCAAGATTCCGCCGATCTCCCAGCCACCCAGGGCATTATTCACCAGCTTGTTCTTCAACTTTACCGGCAAGGCATACAGAACAGACATGTTCATGCTGTGGCGCACGTCGAAGGCGTTGTTCCCGCGGTCCTGCCCGAAATTGAGAGGATTTTGCGTGGTCTGCGCCTCGTTGGAACCGCCCGTGTTTCCGATGCTGCGGCCCCACGTCCACTGCATGCCTGCCGTCAGCCCCTGCGCGAACCTGCGATTGACGCTGGTTTGCAGCGAGTTGTAGTTGTCGGTGCCGCCGCTGGTCTTATAGTCGATTTGCGCGAACTGGCTCCCGAACTGCAATTGCGGCGTGCCCGTGGCCGGATTGATTCCGATGATCCGGTTTGTCCAGGAGCGCAGGAATAAATTACGTCCCTGGCTGCCCACGTAGGCAACCGTCAGAACCGTGTTGCTGGGAAGTTGCTGTTGCACCGACGCGGTGTAGGAAAGAATCCGCTCCGGCACGTTATAGCCAGGTGCATAAGCGCGCGGTTGAAAACCAGACAGGGCGTTCACGTTAAAACCCGCCAGCACCTGCGATGCGACGACAGGGTAGATTGCGGCGCTACCCGTCAACACACGGCTGGCGCGGTCGGAATCGATCGGCTGAATCAGATCTTCGGTCTGTCCAGGTCCGTAGTAGAAGCCCGAACCGATACGGAAGACCGTCTTGTTCTTCAGCGCCGCCGGCGCCCACGTGAAAGCCAGGCGTGGAGCGAAGTTCTTCTTGTTCGCCTGATACCAGGGAGTGGTGTTCGGCATCAGCCGCCCCTCGTCGGCGTTGAACAGTACAAACAGGTTGCGGTCTTCGCGCAGCGGCGAATAGTATTCGTAGCGCAGGCCGTAGCTCATCGTAAGGTTTGGCCGGATCTTCCACTCGTCCTGTCCGTAGCCCACCAGGTACCATTGCTTGACGAAGCGCTCTCCGGTGGCTCCATTGTTGAACGGATCGGGCGCACTCGTGTCGCCCAGAACCAGCACCTGGGTGGGCGTATTGGCAAGCAGCCCGGCAATATTCTGGTACGTGTAAGTGGTGCCGCCCAGCCGGTCCGTGTAGATCCGCACGGGCCTGAGTTCGCCGCCGAATTTGAACGAGTGCGTGCCTTTGATGACGGTAAGGTTATCGATGAAGGACATCGTGTAATTGGTGTACGGCTGGCCGCGTCCGTTTTGCGTGCTGTTGCTGCGAACCAGGTTTCCCAACTGCGACGCGCCCGCGCTGGCGCCTTGGCCGCCTACGCCGGGGATCGCCACCGTGCCGGTAAAACTCACCGAGAACGCCGAAATATCCACCCCTGGAATATTGGGCGTGTAACCGGACACACGGGTCTTCGATCCGTTGATGCCGATCTTGGTTTCATTGATCACGGTCGGAGAAAGGATCTGCTGGATTCCCAACACCGCGTTCTGCGGCACCGCGGTCACCAGCGAAGAGCTGCCGGTGACGTCCAGGGGGTGAACCAGATAACCCTGGTCGCGGTTGTAGCGCAAGTACATGGTCAGCCGGTCGTTTACGTGATAATCCAGGCGCATGCTGCCGAAATATTCGTCCAGTGAATCGGCCCCGGCGAACCGCGCCAACTCCAGATCGGGATTACTGGTGGGCGCGCCGTTCGGGTACCCCGCCAGAAGCGGCTGAATCGAAGGTACGGCGCGGGCCCGCGCCGCCGCGCTGGGCACGGTGGCGATATAGTTGACCGACGCACGTTGCCGCAGCGATTCAAAGGCGGAAAAGAAAAACAGCTTGTCTTTCTTGATGGCTCCGCCCACGGAGCCTCCAAACTGGTTCAGCCGCAACGCGGACTTCTTGGCGCCGTCGAAGAAGTTGCGTGCATCCAGCACGTCATTGCGGATGTATTCGAACAAACCGCCGTGAAATGCGTTGCCGCCGGACTTGGTGACAATGCTGATCTGCCCCGACGATCCCGTGCCGAATTCGGCCGGATAGTTGCTGGACTCCACACGAAATTCAGCGACCGTTTCCAGGCTCGCTTGCAGGCGGAAGCCGGTGGAGCTTTCGCCGTTCAAATTGCCCGGAGAAGCGTCGATAATCGAACTGCCCTCCACGCCGTCGAAGCGAACCGCGTTTTGCTGGTTCGCTCTCCCGCTGAACCGGATGTTGTCGAACGACCCTCCGCCGGCCGTCTGCGCGCCCGGTGTCAGCAGGTAAAGCTGCGAAAGCTGGCGCCCATTGAGCGGCAGCGTGGCCACTTCGCGCGAATTGATGTTCGCGCCCATGGAGGCCGAACTGGTGTCCACTTGCGTAAGCTCACCGCCGGACACTGTGATTTCGGTCACCACGCTGGCGGGATTCAGTGTGATGTTCAGGGTTCGTTCCTGGCCCACGGCGAGGTTCAGATTGGTGAACTCCGTCGGCCCCAGACCCATTCCGCTGCCCACCACCTTGTACGCAGAAGGCGCCAAATTCGTGACGATGTAGTATCCCCGGCCGTCGGCTATAGCTTCGCGCGCCGCACCGGTCTTTTCATTCGTCACGGTGATCGACGCTTTGGAGATCACCGCGCCAGTGGAATCCGTGACGGTGCCGACAATACGCCCTTGGTCCTGCGCAAATGCGCAGAGGCCAAGCAATAGGAAGAGAAAAAATTGTTTCATCGCCTATCACGATAACAATCGAGCCATTACGAAACCGTGACAATTGGGTGAATCTTCGGCGAAAAAATACGCGCGGCTGGTGGGCCGGCGCTGGGCGGAAGTAGAGCTCGTTTCAGTTCCTCAAGGAGCGGCGGCCCTGTCCTGGGCCCACTGAATTCCCGCACTTGCCGCCAAACCACGTGGATTCCACAACATGGTGTCCAGCCACAGCTTGCGGCCATCGGTGCGCACGGTAGCCAGGCCTCCTGTATCGGTGCGGAGCAACGTGACGCCGCGGGCGGCCAATCGATCCAGGACGTCCGCGTGAGGGTGCCCAAACGAATTCTGAAATCCAGCCGAAATCACCGCCACCGATGGTGAAACGGCCTCCAGGAATTCCCGCGTCGTTGAGGTGCGCGAGCCGTGATGCCCCACCTTGAGTACATCGGCGGCCACCTCCGCGCTCTCCCGCAGCAAGCGCAGTTCGATCGCACGCTCCATGTCGCCGGTCAGCAGGAAGGATCGCTGGCCGAACGCCACGCGAAGGACGAGGGAATCGTTGTTGCCGGGCGCATGGCCGCCAGTCGCATTACCGCCGCCTGACACTGCGCCGCCCGGCGCGGGATTGCCACGCGCGGCAAGAAAATCACGGGGCGGCGAGAGCACTTCAATCCGAGCGCCCGAGAACTCGCGCCGGCCGGGCGCGCGCATGGCTACCACGCGAACTCCCAGCCGTGCGGCCTGCTCCAGCAGGGCGGCGGAAGGATTGGCCCCCAGCCACAGCTCCGTCGGCCGGAAGTTGGCCAGCAGCGCGGGGATGCCGCCGGAGTGATCGGCGTGCGCGTGCGTCGCCACCAGGATGTCGATCCGCCGGATGCCGCGGCTCCACAGATACGGAGAGACTACGTCTTCGCCGGTATCCAGACGCGGAGTTACCGTGCGGCGGCCGTAGCGCAAGATGCCGCCGCCGTCGACGAGCATAGTGCCACCACCAGGAAACACCATCAGGATGCTATCGCCCTGGCCGACATCGATGACGGTCATTTCCAGCGTGCCGGGCGTTCGCTGCCACTCCCATGGATGCCACAGCAGCAGACCGAACAGCGTCGCCACGAGGCCGGACGCCAGGCCGCGGCGGCGCCGGTGGCGCAGGGCGGCGCCCAGGGCAATGAGCGAGGCCACCACGCCGAGCGCGAGCCAAACAGGTGGATCGGCGACGCGCGTGGACGGCTCCCACGCCGCGTGCCACTCGGCGGTTCGCGCCGCGATTTTCAGCAACCATCCGGCAACCTGGGCCAACCAGCGCCAACCCGTGAAGATGGCGGCAAACCCCACCGGCACTGCTGTTTCGAGCAACGGGACAATCACCAGATTGGCTGTCAATCCGGTAAAGGAGACCCTATGGAAGTACTGAACCATCGGCAAAGCCAGGCCGATTTGCATCACCGCCGAAAGCACGAACAGCTCGCCTGCATAGAAAGCGGCGCGTAGCAGGAGGGCCGCCGCCGCGGTCAGCCACCGCGCCGGAAGCCCGGTCCACAGTTGAATCGCCTCTGCGGCAAGACGCACTTCTACGCGCAGTTGCGCCACGCGCGGTTCCAGATGGGGGTCCGCGCCGGTGGCCGCCGCATCGCGCAGGCCGCGTGCCAGTGGACCCAGGCGGGCTTCGATCAGAGGCGTGCCCAGGGCCCCCAAAGCCCCAGCGGCCAGGAACGAAAGCTGGAAGCTTGGGTCGAACAACTCCCCCGGGTCCACCAGCAAAAATAGGATGGCGATCGCCGCCAGCACATTCAGCACGCGGGCCCTGCGGAAGAAGAACCGGGCCACCAGGTACAAGGTAAACCCCGCGGCGGCCCGGGCCACGGGAGGCGAGAAACCGGTGACCAGTGCGTAGAGCCACGCGCCTGCCGCCGCCGCTGCCAGCGCCGGGATCTCCCGCACAGTGCAGAATTGGAGAAAAAACAGCAGTACGCCCGCCAGCACGGCCACGTGAGCGCCGGAGATCACCAACGCATGGATGGTGCCGGTGCGGCGGAAATTTTCAGTCCAGACTTTTTCGAGCTTGGAATTTTCGCCCAGCAGGATCGCCCGCATCATCGCGAGGGTCATCGCGAGGGTCATCGCTTGAGTCTTGGACGCGCCGTTACCATCGTCTGGATAGAGTGTTTCCAGGCGGTCCAGCGCGGCTTCGCGCAGCCCAAACAGAGTCGCCCAGGCGCGCGATCCGCAGCGTCCCGGAAGGACGCGCGCGACGGTCCCCCCTCGCATTGAAGCCGTCCAATAGATGTGCCGGCGCGCCAAGTACCGTTCGTAGTCGAACGCGCCTGGGTTCCGGAAATTGCGGGGGCGGCGGATGCGTGCATCGATCTCCACGCGCTGGCCGTAATGCAGGCGGGGGGCCGCGGCGCCGGCTTCCATGTCGAGCGGCAATGTGACGCGCGCCCTGGTCCGCGGTTCCAATTCCAGCGTGAACTGTTCGCGGTCGGTGGAGAAGACCGAAGGCTCCACCACGCACCCCTCCAGCACCAGAGTTTCGCCGGGGCCTGCGTCGATTTCAGGCGGCGGCCCTGGCCGGTGCCACGCCTCGGTGAACACGCCGGCGAACAGCAGCGCCAGCATGGCGCCCAACCGGGCGATCTCCTGGCTCCGGCCGATCTGCGCCGCGCATGCCAGCAGAGCGAAGGCCGCGGTGGGCCAGGCGGCGTCGACCACGGAGAAATCCAGCGCGCGGCCAAGCAGAATTCCGCAGGCGATAGCGGCGAGCGGGAGGAGAAGTGGTTCGCGCATTGCTTCTTGCACGAAGGCCGGCCGGCCATGCCCTGGCCGCGGCGACCGCACGTGCTAGAAGCTTAGTTGCCGCGGGCACCCAAAATTCTCAGCTAAAGCCGCCTGATCCGAACTCCACAGAGCACGAGCCGTGTTGGAGCCGCCTTCCCTCGTGGCTGGCGGCTCCAACGCGGCTCGTGCTCATGAAGCGGGAAAAACGAAACTAATCCTTCTTTTCCTTCTTCCTTGCTTTCTTGGTCGCTTCCTTCTTGCCCTTCATTGACGATTCACTTCCAGCACCGGCTTGGATGTCCAGTTCCTTCAGGAGCTTACGGTTGCGCGGGTCCAAACCCCGCCCTCCCAGGGAGTAGCATTTGATCGGAGTTGCAAGGAAGAAACCATGAAGCACGACGAAATCGCCCGGGCAGTGGCTCGGCGTGGCAAGATTTCACACGCCGAAGCGCGCGACAAAATGGATGAACTTGTGCACGCCATACTCAAGTCACTGCGCGAGGGGCGCACGGCGGCAGTACCGGGAATCGGCAACCTGGTTCGCCTGCCCAGGCGGCCGGAATCCGAGCCGGGGGGCAAGGGCGCGTGACCAGTGATCTGATCACCGGAATCGTGAAGCGCGCGTTGGAGGCGGGACACTCGATCGAAATCGAGGGCCTGGGGATCTTCCGCCGCCGGGCGGGCGCGGCGCCGGGGTATGCATTCCGGCCGGAAACCACCGCTCATGTGTTCGTCGCGTACGCGGTGGAAGACCTCACGCAGGTACGGCGGTTGTGCGCCGCGTTGCGCGCGCGAGGCTGCTCCCCCTGGCTTGACAGAGACAAACTACTGCCGGGGCAGAACTGGCCACGGGCGATTGAGCGGGCGATTGAAGTGTCCGATGCGTTCGTCGCGTGTTTTTCGCGGCGATCGACAGGGAAGCGCGGACAATTTCAGGGCGAACTGCGGTACGCGCTCGAGTGCGCCCGGCGGCGTCCTTTGGAGCAAGCCTATTTTATACCGGTGCGCCTGGAGGAATGCGTGGTGCCCCGGCGCGTGAGCGAACAGGTGCAGTACGTGGATCTTTTCCCCGATTGGGACAGGGGTGTGCGGCGTATCGCGCGATCAATCCGAAAGGCGGTGCGGGGCCGTCCGGTCGTTGAATTAGCTGCGTCTTTGGAGTGACGGAGAGTGCCTACGCCACCGGCTGCGTCTTATTCTTCGCGGCGTTCAGAGCGGCGGCCTTGGCGTATTTCTTTTGGAAGCGGTCAACACGGCCTTCCGTATCGATCAGCTTCTGGCGGCCGGTGAAGAAGGGGTGGCAACTGGAGCAAATTTCCACGCGAATATCGCCCTTGTGCGCCGAGCGGGTGCGAAACTTATGGCCGCAGGCGCAGATGACATTGATTTCTTCGTAGGCGGGGTGAATTCCGGGTTTCATTGGGAGACTCGTGCTTTCCTTGGGAATTTTCATGTTAGCACAGGGTCCCCGGACTGCGCTAAGCGCACTCTTATCTAATACAAGACGGGCCTGAAGAGGAGCCTGTTTCTAACACAAGACGGGCCTGAAGGAGGAGGCGGGATGCTGGGAAGTGATCATCAGCATGTCGGAAACCGGGAAGTTGGGCGCGGAACAGATCCGGGCATTTTTGGAA
>CAMAUG010000123.1 GCA_945861255.1 Candidatus Sulfopaludibacter sp. SbA3 | reverse complement strand
ACACCACGCCCAGCGCGCCCCCGAACGATCGCCTGAGCAGTGGAAGCAGAAAGCCGCGGAACGTAAGCTCTTCGAAGAAGGGCGCCAGGACCGCTCCGAACACCACTACTACGGCCAGCGATGCCCGTCCCGTGATCATGCTCTTGATTGGATTATCGACCTCCGGCGCCCGCAACAACACGCTCAGCACCGACACGCCAAGAGCCAATACAGGTCCGGCGGCGACGTATCCAAACGCGCCTCGGAAACGGAGTGTCCAGGCGATCGCCGCCCAGAAGGGCGGAGCGTGTTTCCTTGCGATGACCAGAACCAGAGCGCCCAGCAGCAGTGCGTAGACGAAAGCCTGAAACGTAAGCGTAACGGCTGCCGTGCTTCCTTGGAAGAAACCCGGAGCCAGAGCGCGGCCAATACGCGCAAAGAGCGCGGCCAACGCGAGCGACGGCAGAATCGCGCTGGCGAACAGAGCCAGGTCGGTGTAGCCCCAGGGTGGATCCGTGCGTGGTTGGGCCGCTGTCATGGGCTATTCTTCTTCGCTCTCGATGAGCGCCGCGGCCAGCAACGGAATCATCAATTCATGATGCCCCGTGATGGCGAATCCGCGCCCGCCTCGCTGTGCGTGCGGCCTCTCCACTACGTTTACCTTGGGCCGGTAATGCTGTAGAAAATCGAAATTCACCGTCGTGAAATCCGCCAGCGGATAACCCAGGTTGCGGACCACTGAGACTGCCTTCAAAAATACCTCCGGCAACACCACCGCCGAACCCACGTTCAGATAAACGCCGCCCTGATCCAGTCCGCGCACCAGCGAACACAGGAGTTGGAAATCCCGATGCGTGGCCGCCCCGATGGCGGCGCCGTCCGCGGCCGGGTGCGTGTGCGGCGTGTCCGTGCCCATCGCCACATGCACCGTGACGGGAACGTTGGCCCGGTACGCCGCCGCCACCAGGCTGTGCGGGGCGAACTCCGGCTTTGCCAGCGCTTCCAAACGGCGTCCCAACGCTTCACCCATGCCCAGGCCGTCGCGCACCCCGGCCGCGATCGCTTCGTTCATTGCGCGCCCGGTCTCCTCAGCCGCGCCGAAGCGCCCATCGGGCAGCACGGCTTCCACGTCTTCACTGGTCTGTCCGGCGATGGCGATTTCGAAATCGTGAATCGACGCTGCCCCGTTCATAACGAAGCCCGTCACCCAGCCGCGCCGCATCAAGTCCAACAGCGGGCCGGCCAGCCCGCACTTCACCACGTGGCCGCCCATGCCCCACAGGATCGCTCTCTTACGCGCACGCGCCTGGCGCAGCGCCTCGATTACGCCGCGGAACGAATCCGCCGCCAGGATCTTCGGCAAAGCGTCCAGAAATCCCGCCATGCCGCCGCCTTTTTTATAGGGCCGCGCGAAGTGTTGCACCTCCACTTTGCCGCCCCGCTCGGCGATGGGGACGGTCTTCAGCCCTTCGAAACTCAATGGCTTGTCTCGATATTTGCTCAAACAGGTCTCCCGTTACACGCTGGTTTCCTGGCGTGCAGGGCTTTCTTCAGCGCGCGCGCCGTGTGGCCCTTTATATCTCGCGTGTGGCCCTTTATATCTCGAATGATACTCTCCGGCGCACCGCAGGCGACAACGTGTCCGCCGCGCTCGCCGCCTTCCGGCCCCAGGTCGATGATCCAGTCGGCCGTCTTGATCACATCCATCTGATGTTCGATCACCACGACAGTATTACCCAATTCCACCAAGCTGCGCAGCACGTCCAGCAATTTGCGGATGTCTTCGAAGTGCAGGCCGGTCGTAGGCTCGTCCAGAATATACAGCGTCTTGCCGGTCTGGCGCCGGCTTAATTCGCGCGCCAGTTTGATGCGCTGCGCTTCACCGCCGGAAAGCGTGGTGGAGGATTGCCCCAGGTGCAGATAGCCCAAGCCCACCTGATTGAGCGTGTCCAACCGCGCGCGGATCTGCGGGATGTTTTCGAGCAGCGGCAGCGCTTGCTCCACGGGCATCTCCAGCAGGTCCGCGATGGAGTGGTTCTTGTACTTCACCTGCAGTGTTTCGTGATTGTAGCGGCGGCCGCGGCACACGTCGCACGTGACGAATACGTCCGGCAGAAAATTCATCTCGATGCGCTTCTGGCCGTCGCCCTGGCAGGCTTCGCAACGGCCGCCCTTCACGTTGAAGCTGAAACGCCCGGGCTTGTAGCCGCGCTGCCTGGATTCCGGCAGCATTGAGAACAAGTCGCGAATATGCGTGAAGACCTGCGTGTAGGTCGCCGGGTTGGATCGGGGCGTGCGTCCGATGGGCGCTTGATCGATCTCGATGACCTTATCCAGCAAATCGAGTCCGCTGATGGAGGCGTGCGCGCCAGGGTGCGCGCGCGAACCGTACACGTGTTTCGCCGCGGCGCGGTAAAGTATGTCGTTGACCAACGTCGATTTGCCGCTGCCCGAAACCCCCGTAACCACGATGAACAGGCCCAGCGGGAAATCCACGTCGATCCTTTTCAAATTGTGTTCAGCCGCCCCACGAATCGCGACGCACTGTTTTCCCGGCGCGCGGCGCGTGGCCGGCGTGGCGATGGCGCGCGCTCCGGAAAGATATTGGCCCGTCAACGATTCGGTGTTGCGTTCGATCTCCTGGGGTGTTCCACGCGCCACCACATGCCCGCCCAGGCGGCCCGCGCCGGGACCCAGGTCGATTACGTAGTCCGCGCGTTCAATGGTCTCCGCGTCGTGCTCCACCACCAAGACCGTATTGCCTAAATCGCGGAGCGCCGCCAGCGATTCCAACAGCCGCCCGTTGTCGCGCGCGTGCAATCCGATAGACGGTTCATCCAGCACGTATAAAACGCCGCGCAACTTCGAGCCGATCTGCGTCGCCAGACGGATGCGCTGCGCTTCGCCGCCGGAAAGCGTGGCCGAAGAACGCTCCAGGCTTAAATAATCCAGCCCCACGCCGCACAGAAATTCCAGGCGGTTGCGAATTTCGTCGGCCGGCCGCCCGCCGATCTGCTGTTCGCGCCCTTCGAATTTCCATTTCTTGACGCATGCCAGCGCCCGCGCGATCGACATTTCCGTAAGCTCACCGATGGTCGCGCCCTTCACGCGAACCGCCAGGCTGGATGGCTTCAGGCGCTTGCCTTTGCACGCCGCGCATGTCGTCGGCGTCTGGTAGCTCATGATCCACTCTTTGGTGCCTTCAGTGACTTCTTCCTGCTCGTAGTAGGAATCGAGTGCCGCGATCAATCCATCGATCAGCGCGGCTTGCGCTTTTTTCGGCAGCTTCTCAAACGGTTTTTCCACCGGAACCTTCATCCGTGCGGCCAACAGTTTCAGATCGCCGATGACGTAGCTGGATCCGCCTCCGATGCCCAGCGCCCCATCGAACAACGGGCGCGAAGGATCCACGATCACCTTCACCGGATCAAAACTCCACTTGCTGCCCAGCCCCATGCAGGTCTCGCACGCGCCGAACGGGCTGTTGAAGGAAAAAGACCGCGGCTCCAGTTGCGGCACGCTCGCGCCGCATTCCGGGCACGCCAACTTCTGTGAGTACAGGCGCTCCGGTCCATCCACTTGCGCAACCAGCACCAGGCCGCCCGCCAGCTTGGTCGCCGTTTCAATCGACGCCTCCACGCGCTTTTCGACTTCAGGCTTGATCACTAGCCGGTCCACCACCACTTCGATGGTGTGGTTCTTGCGCTTATCCAGCGTGATTTCCTCTTCCAGCACCCGCAGCACGCCGTCGACGCGCGCTTTCACGAACCCCTGCCGGACAAGCTTTTCCAGTTCTTTTTTGAATTCGCCCTTGCGGTGGCGGACGATGGGCGCCAGGATCATCACGCGTTCCTGCGCGCGCAGTTCCATCACCTGCTGTAAAATCTGCTGCGTGGTTTGGCGCGAGATTTCCAGGCCGCACGTGGGGCAATGCGGAATGCCGATGGAGGCGTACAGCACCCGCAGGTAATCGTAAATCTCTGTGATCGTGCCCACCGTTGAACGCGGGCTGCGGTTGGTGGTTTTTTGCTCGATGGAGATAGCGGGGCTCAAGCCGTCGATCGAATCCACCTCCGGCCGCTCCATCTGGTCCAGAAATTGCCGCGCGTAAGGAGACAGCGTTTCTACGTAGCGCCGCTGCCCTTCCGCATAGATCGTATCGAAGGCCAACGACGACTTCCCGGACCCGCTCAGGCCTGTGATGACCGTGAAAGTGTTGCGGGGAATCTCAACGTCGATGTTCTTGAGGTTGTGCTGCCGTGCCCCATGCACGGTAATGTGGCTGAGCAAGTTCTTATTTTCTCAGAACCGGGGGGCTGGCACCGGAACACCCATTGTGCTCTGCACACAGCTTCTGTGTCGCGCGTCCTCGCACCTCTAGGAGTCGCACCTCTAGGAGTTTGACTTCGCCCGTGCCTCCCGTTAACCTGAGTTAGCTTGCCGGGCTAAAGGCCCACGGGCATACTTTCACCGGGGAGTTACAGCATGGCCTACATTCCGCTCAATGATGAATTGCCAGGGATCCGGGCACTGTTTGAGATTCGACCGGAAACAGCCAAACCGCTCCGCGAGTTGGCGAATGTGCTGCTGCACGATTCGCACACGCTGCCGGCGGGCGAGCGTGAGTTGATCGCCGCTTACGTTTCAGCGCAAAACGATTGCCACTATTGCCAGTCGATTCACGGCGCCGTGGCCGCCCACCACCTGGGTGGGGACCAACAATTGGTGGAGAGCGTCAAGAAGGATATTGAGGGTGCCGCCATCTCTGGAAAGCTTAAGGCTCTGCTGGTCATCGCCGGCAAAGTGCAACAGGGCGGCAAGAACGTACTGCCCGAGGATATCGGCCGCGCCCGCCGCCAGGGCGCCACGGATCTGGAGATCCACGACACGGTTCTGATCGCTGCCGCATTCTGCATGTTCAACCGCTACGTGGACGGTCTGGACACATGGTCGGAGGACGATCCGGAAGCTTACCGGGAACGCGCTGCGCTGCTGGCCCGGGAAGGCTATCTGTCCGTGCCCACGTAGGCCGCCGCTTCGCTCACGTTCTCATCTTGACGATCTTCGTAAAGGAAGCCGTGCGGATCTGTTCGAGCGGCAGGCCGGTCAGCGCCGGGACCTCCGCCTCCGCAACTGCGCCGCAACTCATGGCGCGCAGGAAGTAGTTCAGCAGGCCCTGCCCGGTAGCCGCATCGTCAAACACATTGCTGACCATGGTTGCCAGCGCGGCCTTGTCCACAAAATTGCGCAGACGTTCAGAGGCTGCCCGCAGCCCTTCCAGAAAGAACGCATACAACGCGGCGTAGCGCATGGGGAGCTGCGATGGATGCAGGTCCCAACCTTGATAGAAGCCGTTGCGCAATGCGTGCCGGACGTTGCCGTAGTGCAGCTTCCAGGCTCCGTGCACCACGTGGCGGTTCTCCCCGCGTTGGTCCGCGGTCAGAGCATCTCCGCGATGCGGAGCGATCGGCATCAGAGTGGTGGGGCCGTCGGAGACCCACATTCCGCGCCCCGCGAGCGCCACTTGCATCGTCGACCGCGCGAAGTCGCACGCCGGGTGCGACAAATCCTGGTGCATGGACGTGATGGAGAGGCTGGAGGTGTAATCATACGGCCCGAAATGCGCGCCCACGCAGCGGCCTTCGCACAGCTCTACCAGTTTCGGCAGCATGAACAAAGATTGCGGCGTCTCCACCATGATTTCGATGGAAACGCCCGGAAACGGCTCCAGCGCCCCCATCAATTGTTCCACCTGTTCCGGCACCGTGATCTTGGGAAGCGTGACGGAGAAGTTTGCCGGCAGCCGGTCGCCCGTCGCCGCCAGCAAGGCTCTCAAGAAGCGCCGCATGGTGCGCAGGCTCCTGTCGTGAAGTTCTTCGTTGAGAGGCTTAATGCGAAATCCGAAGAACGGCGGCAGCGTGCCTTCCGTCATGGCCTTCGCGGTTTCCAGCGCCGCCGTGTCCGAGTCCGCGTCTTCCACCGCATCGGCGCGGATGCCGTAGCCGTCCTCGAAATCGATGCGGAAATCCTCGACCGGTTCGCGCAGCAGTTTTTCCTCGACCCGCGCATGCACCGCGGCGGCCAGAGGCGGGGATAAATCGAGCAGCGCCTCGAGCGACGCCCCATCCGGTGCGTACTCGGCGAACGATCTGCGCGCCAGCGCGCCCAGCTTCGGGCAGGTGTCGAACTTGAACAGATTCGCTCCGCCGTAAACGGTGTGAACCGGTTGGCGCTTTCCCGATTCGCCAGGGTGCGTTTCCTGAAATTCCCGGTTGGCTCTGGCCAGTCTTTCCCGTGCAGGTGTAGACATCTCTCGTAGTGTACGCGATGGGCTCGATCTAGTAGACTACCCGATTCTCCATCCGATTCCACTCGCGGAAGCAGGCCAGAGCTTCTTCGCGCATGAGCGGCGTAAACGGCACGCTTCGCCCATCCATGGGTCGCGCGATTTCCAGATAGATGTCCTGGTCGCTGAACCCGGCATCGGCGGCATCCTCGGCGACGCAGGCATAGTAGACGTGCCGGATGTGCGCCCAGTAAATCGCGCCGAAACACATGGGACACGGCTCGCACGTGCTGTAAATATCGCAGCCCTCCAGTTGAAACGAGTTCAATGCCGCGCATGCGCTCCGGATGGCCGTCACTTCCGCGTGAGCCGTCGGGTCGTTGGAGGAAGTGACGCGATTGCAGCCGGTAGCGATCACCTGGCCGTCCTTGACCACCACAGCGCCGAACGGTCCCCCCAGCCCGGCCCGGATGTTTTCGACCGCCAATTCGATGGCCTGAGCCATAAACTGGCTGTTTTCTTTCTGGTACGGGGAAACTTGGGATTCCATGATTCGATTTTAAGTGTAACCGTTCCGGCGATACTAGCAAAGAAGGGCACCGTGGGGCTATACTGGAGGTCGGGAATTCCCATCCATTTCATGGCGTCCAAGAGCAGTTATCTCGAGCTGACCAAGCCTCGCATCACCATGTTCATCTTGATGAGCACGGCCATCGGTTTCCTGTGCGCGGCTCATTCCGGCAGCGGGTGGACGTGGTGGACGCTACTGCACGCGTTGGCTGGAACGGCATTGCTGGCCAGCGGCACTGCGGCGCTCAACCAGTGGTATGAGCGCGCCGCCGATGCGCGCATGGTGCGTACCGCGAAGCGCCCGATTCCGTCCGGGCGCATCAATCCTAGAAACGCTTTTCAGTTCGGCGCGCTGCTTTCGGTCATCGGTTTCCTGGAGCTGTGGTTCGGCGTGAATTTGCTGACAGCGCTGCTGGGGCTATTCACCGAAGTGAGCTATCTGTTTCTATATACTCCGATGAAGCAAAAGTCGCCGCATTCGACGACCATCGGCGCGATTCCCGGCGCCATGCCTCCGCTCATCGGATACGCGGCTGTCAGCGGAACGCTCACCTGGGACGCGTGGGTTTTGTACGCGATTCTGTTCCTGTGGCAGTTCCCCCATTTCTACGCGATCGCGTGGATGTATCGTGACGACTATGCACGCGCGGGCATTCGCATGCTGCCCGTGGTGGAACCGTCCTACGAATCCACCGCCCGGCAGATGTTCGGTTTTAGCGTGTTGCTGGTGCCCATCAGCCTGCTGCCTAAGTATCTGGGAATGGCGGGGAATCTGTATTTGACTGGCGCGCTGATTCTGGGCGCATATTTCGCATACACAAGTTTGCGTGTGATGAACGACCGCACGGTGCTGCGTGCGCGCCAGGTATTGCTTGCGAGCGTGATTTATCTTCCTTTGCTTTATGGCCTCCTGGTGTTGGACGGCACTCGCTCTTAGCTCGACTTTGCTGCTGTCGGGTTGTGCCGGGAAACCCGCACTGCCCACCTACGGCGTAGTTTCCGGTTTCACCCTGACGGATCAAAGCGGCGCGGAATTTGCAAGCGTGGCGGCACTCAAAGGCAAAGTGTGGGTGGCGGATTTCATCTTCACGAATTGCCCCGGCCCGTGCCCCCGTATGAGCGCGCAGATGCGCCAGGTGCAGAAAGCCTTCACGGGGGAGGATGGGGTGCGGTTTGTGTCCATCACCGTGGACCCCGCGCGCGACACACCCGCCGCGCTGGCGGAGTATGCGAAACATTATGATGCCGAAGCAGGGAAGTGGTTCTTCCTGACGGGTCCACAGGAGAAACTCCACGATTTGAGCCGCCGCGTGTTCATGCTGGGCGATGTGGATGGAAATCTGGAGCACTCGACGCGCTTCGCGCTGGTGGACCGCACCAGCCACATCCGCGGCTATTACGTGAGTTCGCGGACAGATGCCATTCCCAACCTGATCGCCGACGCCAAACGGTTGTTGCGGGAACGGCCCTGACATGAACGTCCACGATCTTCCAACACTCAATGCCGCCCTCAACGGGATCGCCGCCGTCCTGCTGGTGACCGCGTTCGTCCTGATCAGGCAAGGCCGCAGGGAAGCGCACAAGCGCGTGATGCTGGCGGCATTTTCCACGTCGGTGCTGTTCCTGATTTCCTACCTGACCTATCACGCGCAAGTGGGATCGGTGCCCTATCAACGCACCGGCCCGATCCGCACGGTGTATTTCACCATCCTGCTGACGCATACGGTGCTGGCGGCGGCGGTCCCGATATTAGCCGTCGTAACGCTCCGGCGCGGTCTGAATGGCGCGTTCGTCAGACACAAGGCCATCGCTCGCTGGACGCTGCCTATCTGGCTGTACGTCAGCGTCACGGGCGTGGTGGTTTACCTGATGCTGTACCGGTTCTAACGAGTGCGGTGGTCTGGATCAGCGGATCGGCACAAGCTGAAGGGACGGACGTGCCTTTGCGCGGACGGATGAGTCGATTTGCTTCCACAACCCGGCCCAGATCGTGGAGAGGGTTTCCGCGTCAAAAGCAGTGCGAGCCGTGGTGGATGGGCTTGGGAGTATGCCCTCCACCGCGATACGTGATCGCGCAAACGCTAAGTCCACCTTCTTGCGCTCCGTAGAGGTCAGAGGAACTGCGGCATAGATGGAGGCCGAGAAGTACTCCGTGCCGCCGGAGACGAGGGCGAGCGCCTTGGCTGCCGCCTCGGGAGCGTCTTCGGTTGGCTTGATGCCCAGCCGGAAATAAGGGACTGCCCAGTTGTCGGCTGCGAACGTGCCGGCGGGATTGGCCAGCCAAATCCACGCATGCAACATCGCCAACCGTGGTGCGTCACCACCGTGGCCGGGCGCGTGATGCCGGGGCGTCTCTGTCTCATCTTCCACTGTCCGAAAGTGGTCGTGCCATTTGTCTCTAGTGGCCGGCCAGTCCGGAGCAGATTCGCCTGCCAGCAAGGGAAGCACGTAGGCGACGCCGAGCAGCCGTGGTCTACCCGATACGGCCACATACGTGAGAACTTCCGGATGCGCCGGGTCGAACTTCCCATCGAACACCAGACCAATGTTGATCCAATGCTCACCCATGCTAGGAAAATCGCTCCCGATTTGCCGGTAGCCCTCCGTGATCGCAACTGACCGGTCTTGATATTTCTCGGACGCCACGCGCGCGGATTCGATGAAAGCAGCCTCTGAAACGCGGCTCTGGGCCATTGCGAGAGGAGCGGATGCGAACGCCATCCCGATTGCGAGAAGTGTGCGTCTCATGGGTTTGGGCTGGACAGCTCGGTCTGCCCGTTCAGACTCAGCAATTGTTGCATCAGCGCCGGCGTAAGACCTTGCGGAAAGCGGCTCAACAGCCGCAGGTGCGCCTGAACGTCAGGTTTAGGGACAGTCCGGTTAGAGATTTCGTAGCGTGAATCTGTCTGATCAAGTTTGGATGACAGGACGATTGAGTAGGGCAGGAGACGTAGCTTCTGGTCCGCCAGCACGACGATCCCTGCGTCGCGCACCTCAATCAGTTCCCCGGAAAAAGTTCCCTGCGCGGTATCGACGCGCATCGTCACCCCTTGCGGGCTTTGCGCCGGTCGATACTTCCGAGCCGTCATTCCAACCATGCAGCCGTTATTCAGGCATGCCAGCATCACCACGGTAAGAAGACTTGTTATGCGGGTCATGGTTGTTTCCTCAATGTACCGGAACGCGATCTCTCACGAAACGCGCCTCGAAGGATTCACGCGTAGCGGCCCATTTCTGCAGCGCCACAACGATCGCCTGGTCGGTGGGCGTGAACGGCTCCTTGGCCGACGCCGTTTTTATCCAGGCACCCCGTATCCATTCTGTGTAATAGCCTTGGGAGGAAAGCAGA